>CAVAOU010000335.1:0-2526 GCA_963590085.1 Senegalimassilia sp.
CAATCGCCGTGCAGGAGCAGGCGTTGCCTGCCGACTCAGTGCAGAAGCGCGTTAACATCATTCAGAAAATCAGCAACTATTTCAAGAATTCCAACCATTTCGACCCTTCGAAGAAAATCGATTTCGGCATCATCGGCGGACCATTCTATTCGTCGGCTACTGGTGTGGGCATCGGACTGATGGCATCGGGAATCTATCGCACCGACCGCAGCGACGAGACGCTGTCGCTGTCCAATATGTCGATTTTCGCCAACATCTCCACTACGGGCATGATGACTGTCGGCGCAAAGGGAACCAACATTTTTCCCCACGAGCGCTACAAGTTGGACTATAGCATGTCGTTCTACACCTTTCCTTCGAAAATCTGGGGCATTGGCTACGACGCAGCCAACAACAAGGCAAACGAACAGAAATATTCGCGCATAAAGTTTGAGGCGAAGCCGCGTTTCCTGTTCCGCGTGTTCGAGAACGCCTATGTCGGGCCGGTGGTCTACTTCCAGTATGTGAAAATGACCAGTCTGAACGACGCCGTGAAGCAACTTGTTGGCACCGACGAGACCAACTTCATGTCGCTGGGCGCGGGCCTGTCGCTGAACTATGATTCGCGCGACGTTGTGACGAACGCCTCGCGGGGATGGCTTTTCCAACTCGACCAACTGTTCATGCCTTCGTTTTTGGGCAATGACCATAAATACATTATGACCGACCTTACCGTCTGCACCTACAAGCGGGCATGGAAGGGCGCCATAATAGCCGGCGAGTTCCACTCGCAACTCAATTTCCAGGATGTGCCGTGGCCTATGATGGCGTATGTTGGCGGCCCGTTCCGCATGCGTGGCTACTACGAGGGCCGCTACCGCGACAAGAGTATCGTGGAGATGCAACTGGAGTTGCGTCAGCACCTGTGGCGCCGCAACGGCATCGCGGTGTGGGTGGCTGCTGCCAATGTGTTCCCGGAATTCGACCAGATGAGGTGGCGCAAGACTCTTCTCAACTGCGGCGTGGGCTATCGCTGGGCGTTTAAGGAAAATGTGAACGTGCGGTTTGACATTGGCGCAACGAAAAACGGAATCGGATTTGCTTTTAATGTCAATGAAGCGTTCTGATTGGCGGACTGAATTGTTAGATTGGCAATAAAAACGTAATTTTGCAGAAATTTTAATAAGCGGATGCTACGATTGAAAAAACTATACGGCTTCATGTTGCAGGGGTTCTTGCCCTTGTTTATGATGACATTCTGTATATGTCTCTTTATCGTGTTGATGCAGTTCCTCTGGCGTTTCATCGACGACCTCGTGGGCAAGGGCCTCGAGATGTCGGTCGTGGCGGAACTCTTCTTCTATGCGGCTCTCACGATGGTGCCGATGGCTCTGCCGTTGTCCATTCTTCTGGCGTCGCTGATGCTGTTCGGCAATCTGGGCGAGCGTTTCGAACTTACGGCGATGAAGGCTTCCGGCGTGTCGTTGCTCAAGTCGATGCGGCCTCTGATGGTGCTGATTTGCCTCGTGGCGGTCGGCGCATTTTTCTTCCAAAACGATGTGTTGCCGAAGGCGCAGGTGAAGATGTGGACGCTGGTGTTCTCCGTGCGCCAGAAATCGCCTGAACTTGATATCCCGGAAGGGGTGTTCTACGACCAGATTAGCGGCTACTCGGTGTTTGTGAAGCAGAAAAACCGTGAAAACGGACGCCTCTACGACTTGATGATCTACGATGTGTCGCAGGGATTCAACAATTCGAGCATCATCCTTGCCGATTCTGGCAAACTGAGTTTTACGAAGGACAAGCGGCACCTGTTCCTGAAACTGTGGCAGGGCGAGCAGTTCGAAAATCTGCGCGACCAGCAGGTGGCGAGCGCGGGCGCTCCTTATCGCCGTGAGTCGTTCTCGTGCAAGGACATAATGATACCGTTCGACGCCAACTTCACCCGTATGGACGACAGCACGATGCGCAAGCAGTATGTGGGCAAGAACATTGCAGAACTGCGGCAGACCATCGACTCTGTGAAAATACGCCTCGACAGCGTAGGTACGACCTTCGGCCAGAGTCTGCAGGAGGTGTCGTATGTGGGTGTTGACAATTTCGTGCGTAAGCCCGACGGAAAGGGCGGCATCGTCAAGCAGCCTGCTCCGCAGGTGCGCCTGTCTAAGCCTATCGACGTGGATGCGGTGTTTGCCGGCAAGTCGTTGGCCGACAAGCAGCGCTACATTGCCTACGCCATCGACTGCGCGCGGCAGATGAAAAGCGAATATGAATTCAAGAGTTACACCCTCGCCGAGGACAAGAAGGTGATTACCCGTCACCAGATAGAAATGCACAAGAAGTTCACGCTTTCCATTGCGTGCCTTATATTCTTCTTCATCGGAGCGCCTCTGGGCGCAATCATCCGCAAGGGCGGCATCGGTGTGCCGATTGTCATCTCGGTGCTGCTGTTTGTGGTCTACTATATTATCGATACTTTCGGCTACAAACTTGCGCGCGACGGCCGCGTCGCTGTGTGGGAGGGCATCTGGGCAAGCACGGTGGTGC
>CAVAOU010000336.1:0-2512 GCA_963590085.1 Senegalimassilia sp.
GGTCAGTTCCAGTCCGCGACGGCGGGCATGCACCCTCATGCGCTGGTCGGACAGGTCTCCTCTGTGATAGGATGACAGTCCGGCAGAGTCTACCTCGATGCGGTCAGCCAGCCCGCGCTCATCGATGATGCGCTGCATCACCCCCTGCCCTGCAGGCGAGCGGCAAATGTTGCCCAGACACACGAAAAGAATCTTGTAACGGGTTCCGCGGTCCATGCTATTTCACTTTTACTACATAGTCAGCCTTGCGTGGAGTGTCGTGAACCTGTGCATTGTCGGCGGCAAAGCCGAGAGCGCAGTGGCCAATGCCTTCATAGTCGCCTTCGATACCCCATTTTTTGAGCAACAGTTTGCCAGCCTCTGAATCAAATACCTCACGGGCGCGGTGAATCCAGCAACTTGCCAAACCAACAGCGTGCGCGGCATTCATCAGGTTGCCCATCACCAACGAGCCATCATAGAGATAAGTGGCACGCTTGCGGTCGGCAAGCACCACCAAAATCACGGGCGCGCCATAGAACGGGTCGCTCTTTGTGCCCATAACCTCGGCATTGAGTTTCGACAGTAGGTCGCGGGTATCCTTGTCGGTTACTTCCACAATGATTGGCGACTGCTGTCCCATTCCTGTGGGAGCGAATGTGCCAGCCTCAACGACTGCGTCGATGAGTTCCTGCGACGGCATTTCGGCCTTGTAGGCTCGCACACTGCGGCGAGTGCGCATATTTTTCAAAATTTCGTTGTCCATAATTGGTATATTTTAATGAGTTGCCTTCCACCAGGCAGTGGATGTCTTTGTGGAGGCATATTTGTGAGTACTTGGGTCGCTGACCGACACGCCGCAGCAGGTTGCTAGATAGGCACGACCAGCAGCGTTCGTGTAGTAGTAAGGTGTGTGCACCTCGTAGACTACCGTCTTTGCCAACTGTGTCTGGAAGTCGCTCAACAGTTCGGTGTTGTCGCCAACCATACGCTTAACATAGTCGCCGAGATCGTAGAAAATCACCGGATTGAAGTAGTCGAGTTGCTGCACCCTCACGAGGGCTTCGTCGGAGATGGTGCACTGCGCATTGATGCGTTTCATCACCGCGGCGAGTTCTTCAACCTGCGAGCAGTCTATGAGCGACAGTGTGCCGTAGGGCAAACGGTAATTGGAATAGTATGAGTAGAATCCCGAACAAACCGCCTTTAAGTCGGGCGAGCCGAGGAAATAAGCGCCGATGGTCGTATACGGCAATCCCTCCGCCAGAATCTCGCACGGCGATGCAACGATATAGTCGGTGATGGTGCGCATATCGTAGATTGCCTCAATCGATGCCATGTAGCACACGTCGAAAGCAATATAGTCGAAATGCATGCCGGCAGCGTTCACACCGTCGACAAAGTCGGTGATGTCAATCTGCCACGTTCTGCTGGATCCGCCGAAAAAGCGGGTCGGATGGCCGGCATCGGCGCCCTTCTTGCGGATGCTACGCAGCAACGACGTAGTGTTGCCAAACTGGTTCTTCGGCAACCAGCCGTAGCCATGGCATCCTGTAATCATCGAATATGAGCGCGATGGCGACAGCGACTTCACGTCGCGGAGCAAAGATGCGATACCGTCGGCTGTGGTGAGGTCAAGGTCGGTGTAGGTCTTGAGTGTGGTGCGTCGGGTCTTGCTGCCATTCGGCACAATCTCGAAGAGCGTTGCCTCGCTCGACGATGATGCAAAATAGACCAACACCCGCTGGCTGCCGAGACCCTTGCTTGCAATCACCGACTCCATATCCTTGATGTTGGCCGACAATGTTTCCGTCAGGTTGCCAGTCCAGGGCATGAACATTAGCAGTGTGCGGTCGACCGTCTCGTCCTGATCCACATCGTCGTGGCACGCAGAAACGGCAACAGCCATAAAGCAAACCAGCCCTACCAATATCGATTTCAGAATTATTTTCATTTCAACTCCTATTTTTGTCATCTGCCAATGCAGGTATAGATAAATCCGGCTTCTTCAAGTTCTTCGGCGTCGTAGATGTTGCGTCCGTCAACGATGTCGTGGCCGCGCATTGTGCGGCGCACCACCTCCCACGATGGTAGGCGGAACTGCTTCCACTCGGTGAGCAACGCCAGTGCGTCGGCATCGACAACGGCGTCGTACATGTCCTTGGCGTACTTCACCTTGTCGCCGATGCGGCGGCGGCATTCGTCCATAGCCACAGGGTCGTAGACCACAACCTCAGCGCCCTCCTCGAGCAGACGATTGATCACTACAAGCGACGGCGCTTCGCGCATATCGTCGGTCTCGGGCTTGAATGCCAAGCCCCAGATGGCTATCCGTTTGCCCTTGATGCAGCCGCTGAAGCAATCCTGGAGTTTGTTGAAGACGAGCGTTTTCTGCGACTCGTTGACCGCCTCCACGGCCTCTATCACCCGCATGCGGTAGCCGTTTTCATTGCCCGTGTGAATAAGCGCCTTCACATCCTTCGGGAAGCACGAGCCGCCATAGCCGCATCCTGGATAGAGGAATTTTGTGCCG
>CAVAOU010000337.1:0-2506 GCA_963590085.1 Senegalimassilia sp.
TCTCGCCCGTAAACGACATCCACTTGATGGTCAGCGTCACGGTCTCGTCCTTGGTGTCGGGCAGCGACGACAGGTCGAAAGCCACGAGCGCATCGCCTATCCTGCCGCTGGTGTCGCCCTTGGCGTTGTGGCGCAGTTGGAGCACGTAGGGCGCATCGGCATCGCCGCTCTTCACGAGGTTGATGGTGTGGGTAGTGCCCTTGCCGCCCCAAACCGTGCGGAAGCGGAGCGTGAGGTAGCCGTCCTCGGCAATGGTAACCCAGTCGCGGACAATCTCGATTGGGTCGTTGCCGTAGGTCGTAACGTTGTCGGCAGTAGCCGGAGCGAGTTGCTTGGTGAGGATACTGTCAATCCAGTTCACCTTAGCCGCCATCGAGTAGCCGTCGTGGGCAGCGTCGACTTTCTGTATGTTGGTAAGCGCACGCACCTGCTTGCCGTCGAAAGGCGACTTGCTGATGTTGGTAGGCAGCACCGTAGTGTTGTTGTCCAGTTGCAGGTAGAACGTGCCGTCGGCGGCAGTTTTTGCCGTGACGAGTGCATTGGCGATGCTGATGTTGTCCGAGTCATCATCGTTGTTGCACGATTGGCAGCCGAAGGCAATAGCCACGGCAGCAATCATCGTAATTAAAAATATCTTCTTCATCGCAGTTCTTGGTTTTTACCCTATAAATGCACGCACACCCGAAATACTGCACCAAAAGAATGTTAAAAAACGGGAGGGCGCTCGGCTTCGTTGAAAATGCGGCATTCAAGTGGCTCCGATTTTTGCATTTCTCCTCGGCTTGCACTATCTTTGTAGGGAAATTGGCCGGAGGGCTGATTTCCAATCCTTACAACGATTTTACTACTGATTGATTCAGGAAAAATAACTATCAGATAGAATCATTTTTAATTGAACTAATTTAAAGACGCATTATGATTTACACTCATGAAGTACAGCAAATGTGCTGCGTTAAGAAGGGTGCCAACCACCCTTGCGCTCCAATCCCTGAAGAGGGCAAATGGGTGCGTTCTAAAGAAATCAAAGACATTAGCGGCCTTACCCACGGTATCGGCTGGTGTGCTCCTCAACAGGGTGCCTGCAAATTGACACTCAACGTGAAGGACGGCATCATCCAAGAGGCTTTGGTTGAGACTATCGGTTGCTCCGGTATGACTCACTCTGCCGCTATGGCTTCGGAAATCCTTCCTGGCAAGACATTGCTCGAGGCTCTCAACACCGACCTCGTTTGCGACGCCATCAACACAGCAATGCGCGAATTGTTCCTCCAAATCGTTTACGGCCGCACACAGTCTGCCTTCTCTGAGGGCGGTTTGGCTGTAGGTGCTTCTCTCGAGGACCTTGGTAAAGGTCTCCGCAGCCAGGTGGGCACAATGTTCGGTACAACAAAGACCGGCACACGCTACTTGGAAATGGCAGAAGGCTACTGCACACGCATGGCTCTCGACGAAGAAAACCAGGTTATCGGCTATGAGTTCATCCACCTCGGCAAGATGATGGAAATGATCAAAAACGGCGAGGATCCTAAGGACGCCATCGAAAAAGCAAAAGGCCACTACGGTCGTTTCGATGAAGCAGTTAAATATATTGACCCACGTAAAGAATAATAGGAGGACCGCTTTATGATTAGAGAAGTAAAATTTGAAAGCCAAGACCGTCGTATCAAGCAAATCCTTGCAGCTCTGAACGAAAACGGTATCAAAGATATTGAAGAGGCCAATGCCATCTGCGACGCTGCAGGCATCGACCCTTACAAAACTTGTGAGGAAACTCAGCCTATCTGCTTCGAAAACGCAAAGTGGGCCTACGTTGTTGGTTGCGCTATCGCGTTGAAGAAAGGTTGCAAAAACGCTGCCGACGCTGCTGAAGCAATCGGTATCGGCTTGCAGGCATTCTGCATCCCTGGTTCAGTTGCCGACGACCGTAAGGTTGGTCTCGGTCACGGTAACCTCGCAGCACGTTTGCTCCGCGAAGAGACTAAGTGCTTCGCATTCCTCGCCGGCCACGAGTCGTTTGCTGCCGCTGAGGGCGCCATCAAGATCGCCGCTAAGGCCGACAAGGTGCGCAAAGAGCCTCTCCGCGTAATCCTCAACGGTTTGGGCAAGGACGCCGCTATGATCATCTCTCGTATCAACGGCTTTACTTATGTACAAACTGAGTTTGACTACTTCACTGGTGACCTCAAGGTGGTTCAAGAAATCGCTTACTCAAAGGGTCCTCGCGCGAAAGTGAAATGCTACGGCGCCGACGACGTTCGCGAAGGTGTAGCAATCATGTGGAAAGAGGGCGTTGACGTTTCCATCACTGGTAACTCAACCAACCCAACACGCTTCCAGCACCCAGTAGCAGGCACTTACAAGAAAGAGCGCACACTCGCTGGCAAGCCTTATTTCTCAGTAGCATCAGGTGGTGGTACAGGCCGTACACTTCACCCAGACAACATGGCTGCAGGTCCTGCTTCTTACGGTATGACCGACACCATGGGCCGTATGCACTCTGACGCTC
>CAVAOU010000338.1:0-2501 GCA_963590085.1 Senegalimassilia sp.
TCAGTAGCCCCAGGCTGAAGCCTGGGGTTATCAATACGGCGTCCCGACGGGACGCAAATTTTCAGCGAAGGGCGGCTAGGCTGAAAGCCTTGGGCTATGCAGTACAAAGGCTTTCAGCCTATTTTATGGCATTTTCGTTGCTATGCAATCAAGCCATTGCTTTGCACGACTCGCACTCATTGTTGCTATTTATGTTCTTCTGTCAAGCGATGTTAAATGGTGAAAATGAGCACAATCGTAAAGGTTTAATGGAAACGGGTGGAAAAAGTGTTAAAATTTGTATTTTGCCCATTGTGGCGTTTTAAAAGAGTTTAATATGTTAATTAAATGTCTGAATTGACTTGACACGGGCAGTGATTTTTACTAACTTTGGAGTGTTCGGAAGTAAAACCTACCAAAAACTATAATCAATGAAGAAATTTTTAACAATTTTAGCCGTAAGCGTAGTATTTGCTGCAAGTTTTGCAGCGACTGCCCAAGATAAAGTGTGCAAAACAGACAGCGTGTGCGGCAAGGAAATTGTTAAGAGTGCTATGAAATACATTGGTTCGCCTTACCGTTCAGGTCACATGAGCCCAAAGGCAGGTTTCGATTGCTCAGGTTTTACTACATTCATCTTCTCCAAACAAAACATTACGCTTCCACGCTCATCGCGCTCACAGTATTCGGCACTCCGTGGCGAATCGCAGGTTAAGGATCGCCGCGACCTCCAGGCCGGCGACCTCGTGTTCTTCTCCGGCTCGCGCGCAAGCAGCACAGTAGGCCACGTAGGCATCGTTACTTCGGTCGACGAAGCCGGCAACTTCAAGTTTATCCACTCCAGTTGCTCACAGGGCGTAACCGTTTCCTCATCGCAGGAGGCATACTACGCAAAGCGCTACATCGGTGCATGCCGAGTGGTGGACGCTGAATAAGAAGATTCAGATTAAAACATACTTACATTAGAGTAGCACCCCGCCCACAAAGGCGAGGCGTTATTTTTTTATATATGTCTGCCACGCTGGTTGGCACATCTATCTACTGGCAAAAAATGGAACTCTTTTGCGTTTATGTTATTCCAGATTAAGATTTCTGATTGGGCGTTAAACATTTTGCAGAGAGTGCAAGTTTCACTAATTTTGCAGACAGTCAAAATAGAGAAGCGGCAATGAAATTTCAGACTACTGTTGACAGCGACGGCTGTGGACTCACAATCGGCCACGCCGACGGAATCATGACCCTCGGGTCGTGCTTCGCCGAGGATGTTGCGGAGCGGCTGCAACGGTCGATGCTGCCAGTCTGCATCAACTCCTTCGGCACGCTCTATAACCCCGCCAGCATTGCCGCCGCCCTGGAGCGCCTGATGGCAGAGCGTCAGTATGCCGCCAGCGAACTCGTGGCGTACGACGGTCTGTGGCACAGCATGGACCACCATTCGCGCTTCTCCTCCGTCGACCCCGACAAAGCACTCTCGCGCATCAACGAAGCCTACCTCGACGGCTGCCAACGGCTGAAGTCCGTGCGCCATCTGATTGTTACCTTCGGCACCGCCTACGTGTTTGAGCAAGAGGGCCGGGTAGTGGCCAACTGCCACAAGATGCCCGCCGCGCAGTTCACGCGCCGCCGCCTCTCAGCCGACGAAATCGTCGCGCTCTGGACGCCCCTTGTAAAAAAGTTGAAATCCCATAACCCCGCGCTCGACATCACGTTCACCGTGAGCCCCGTGCGCCATCTCGCCGACGGCGCCCACGGCAACCAGTTGAGCAAAGCCACGCTGCTGCTCGCCGTGGAGCAGATCATGGCGGCGCACCCCGACGTGTGCCACTATTTCCCGTCGTACGAGATAGTGCTCGACGAGTTGCGCGACTACCGCTTCTTTGCCGCCGACATGGCGCACCCGTCGGACGTGGCAGTGGACTATGTGGCAGAGCGCTTCCTTGCGTCGTGCCTCACCGCCGACACCCAGCAACTCGCCGCGCGTTGCGGCAAACTTTATGCGCGCCTCAGCCACCGCCCCCTCACCGACGACGCCGCAGCCGCCGCCCGCTTCCGCGAAGCCACCGCAAAGGCGGCTGAAGCCTTGGCTACAGAACATCCCCACTTGCAACCTATTATAGACAAACTTTTGCACAGATGAAATATTCGATTATCGAAATAGCGGAAATACTTGGCGTAGATGCCACGCATCTCACCAACACATCGATAGACACACTCCTTACCGATTCGCGTACGCTGACCTATCCCGACCGGTCGCTGTTTTTCGCCATCCATACCGACAGCAACGACGGCCATCGCTACGTGCACCAACTCTATGAAAAAGGCGTGCGCAACTTCGTGGTGGAGAAAATCCCCGAAGGCGTGCCCACTGCCGACGCCAACTTCCTCGTGGTCGACAACACCACCAAAGCCCTCCAGACCCTCGCGGCGTTCCACCGCCACCGCTTCCACATCCCCGTGATAGGCATCACCGGTAGCCGCGGCAAGACGCAGGTGAAGGAATGGCTCTACCAGTTGCTCCGTGA
>CAVAOU010000339.1:0-2499 GCA_963590085.1 Senegalimassilia sp.
GAGCGGGACGAGCCGGTCGCTACTCCATTTGACAACGTCAATACTACTGCTGGTTTATAGTACAATTCAGTCAGGCGTGACGCGACTATGCCAATGATGCCTTTGTGCCAGTTCTTGTTATAGATAACTATCGCCTTTTTGTCAGACTCGATTTCGCCGCGTTCCTCTAAAATCGCATTGGCTTCTTCTGTAATCCTTTTGTCTAGCTCTTTGCGGTCTTTGTTGTACTGGTCAATGCTTTTACCTTTAGCATAAGCTTCGTTGATGTCCTTGGTAGTTAGCAAATCAACTGCTTCCATCCCCGACTGCATGCGGCCTGAGGCGTTGATGCGGGGACCTATCTTGAAAATCACATCGCTGATTGTAATCTCTCTGTTCGAGAGATTGCATATCTTGATGATGCTTTTGAGTCCAAGATTTGGATTTGAGTTCAGACGTTTAAGCCCGTAGTAGGTCATCACACGATTCTCGCCGGTCATTGGCACGATATCGGCAGCAATGCTGACGGCAACCAAATCCAGCAGGTTGTATAGTTCCGCCTGATTGGTTAGTCCGTTACTTTTTGCGAATGCCTGCATAAACTTGAAACCAACACCACAACCACACAAATGTGGGTAGGGATATGTGTTGTCGGGTAACTTCGGATTTAGGATGGCACAGGCATCTGGTAGCACATCGTCAGGAACATGGTGGTCGCAAATGATGAAATCAATGCCTTTTTCTTTGGCATAGCGGATTTCGTCAATTGCTTTGATTCCACAGTCAAGGACGATGATAAGTTTTACACCAACAGATGCGGCATAGTCTATGCTTTTGATAGATATGCCGTAACCTTCTTCATCGCGTGTCGGAATGTAGTATTCTATATGGGAATAATAATTCCTGAGATATTTGTATACTAGAGACACGGCCGTAGTGCCATCTACGTCGTAGTCGCCATATACCAATATCTTCTCTTTTGCCCCCATTGCCATATTAAGCCTATTGACGGCCTTGTCCATATCCTTCATAAGGAATGGATCATGCAAATCAGACAGAGAAGGGGAGAAAAAATGTTCAGCTTCGGCAACTGAAGTAATGCCACGCTGAACGAGCAGCTCAGCTATCGCAGGGCTGCCGGCGTATTTTTTCGCCAACTCGATCTCTAATTCTTGTTCTTCTGATGTAAGGGGTAAGTAATTCCATTTACTTATCATTTATATTGTTTTTTATTTTTCTTTTCGGGAAGCCTCTATAGGCTTGCTGGACAATTCGTTGTAAATCGTCCAAGAGTGGCGTATTGTCATTGCTTAATGCTGTCGGAACAACGATATTTTCACGACAGCGCAAACTACACCAATATTAACGCAAATATACTTATTGTTTTTGATTAAATCCGCAGATGATTACGTGATTTTTTCAAAATAAAAACAAAAAGTGCGACTGAAAATTTAACAGTCGCACTTTCTCTTAATTCATATGAACGTCCATTTGAGGGAACGGGAAATTGATACCCGCCTTCGGTAGCTCTGTATAGAACTTGGCATTCATGTCGTAGTATACATTCCAATACAAACCTGTCGGTGCCCATACTCTGACTATGACGTCGACGCTGCTTGCCGCAAGTGAGCCCAATGCTACAAATGGAGAGCCGTCGGTTTTCGATATTTGTATCACGTTGTCGTTGGCTTGCTCGCTGCTTTCGTCGGTAGGTTTGTTGCGGTGAAACATTCTCCATAATCTTGAATGCCGTTTCTCAAACTCAATTTTAGGCAGGAATGACGGGCGGGCGGAATTTTCATCGGTGTCTTTGAAGCGCTCGCGGCGGTCATCTTCGATATATTTCTTTACGATGCGGTCGTCCTCGCTAATTATTCGGAGAATTTCTTTTTTAGCTAATTCGTAATCATCACCGTAAGCTATGCTTATTGTCCAGTCGATTCTGCGGTAATCTTCCTTGCTGTAGTTGTTGATGCTTCCAGTGGAAAGTCCGCCATTCGGTATCGAAATCCATTTGTTGTCGACTGTAGAAAGAATGGTGTTGAATATCTGTATCTCTTTTACTTTGCCTGTGAATCCTTGAAATTCGATGAAGTCGCCTACTTTATATGGCTTGAGAAGTAGTATCAAAACTCCGCCAGCGAAATTTTGCAAGGTGCCGCTCAATGCCATACTGACTGCCAAACCAGCAGATGCGAAGAGGGCAATGAATGAACTGGTTTCGATGCCGAGTATCGAAATAGCGATGATTATGAGAATGAACAAAAGTACGATTTTGATAAGGCTCCTCACAAAAGTTGCCAATGACCGGTCTACTTGTCGGCGAAGGAGTATCTTGTCAACGCTCTTGTAGATTCGGTTAATCACCATCTTACCGAGGTAGAAAACCACTATCGCGATGAATAGGCGAAGTGCAAGGTCGACTGCACTTTGGACGAGCTTTTCAAGCACTTGGTCTATCGGGAGCCTGCTCAAGGCATCTGAAAGTTTGCTCTCTCCGGAGCCTGCGGCGGCTGTCTC
>CAVAOU010000340.1:0-2491 GCA_963590085.1 Senegalimassilia sp.
CATTCACAGAGTTGATGGGCGATGCACGTCCAGACTGGTTGACCTTCGGTAAGGTTCGCGCATCTTGGGCAGAAGTAGGTAAAGGTACAACAGCCTATGCAACCAACACAACCCTTTGGGGCGTCAACACTTATCTTGGCGGTGTAACAGGCGTTGGTAACAGCTGGACACGTGGTAACCCATACCTCGTACCTGAGAAGACTCGTTCTACTGAGGTTGGTCTTGAACTCCACTTCCTCCAGAACCGTTTGAAATTTGATATCGCTTACTACACCAACAACTCTATCAACCAGATCATCTCTCCGCGTGGACCGCAATCTACAGGCTACATCTTCTGTATGCAGAACGTAGGTACAGTCTACAACAAGGGTCTTGAAATCAGCATCGGCGGTACACCGGTACAGACTAAGGACTTCACTTGGGAGTCGAGCATCAACGGTGCAGGCAACCGCGGTACAATGGAAGGCCTTCCAGAAGGTATGGACGTAATGTATGTAACCGACGTTCAATATGGCAACGTTCAGGCTGCAACATTCAGCGACGGCCACTTCATGGCAATTGCAGGTAAGAAATGGACACGCAACTCTGAGGGTCAACTCATCCTCGACAAGAACGGCATGCCAACTTGCGACAACAAGACTTACGAAGTTGCTAACCGTGAAGCAAAATTCACTGGCGGTTGGAACAACACATTCACTTACAAGAACTTCTCTCTTAACATGTTGTGGGAGTTCCGTGTAGGCGGTGCAGTGTTCAACGGTACAAAATACGCTATGACTCAAAGCGGTGTAAGCCAGTTCTCAGCCGACTTCCGCAACCAGCCACTCACCATCAGCGGTGTTGACGAAAGCGGCAACCCAGTGAGCAACACTTGGGAGCCTGACAAGACTTACGTGTTCAACGGTCAGACAATGCTCGGTTACAACATTATCCGTGAGTACTACACAAACTACTACAACAAGGAATCAAGCAACTGGATCACAGACGTGAATTCACTCCGTCTCCGCTCAATTTCGCTTACCTACGACATTCCTAAGTCGGCACTTGCCAAGACTAAGTTCATCAAGCGTGCGAGCGTAACAGCAACTGCAACCAACCTCCTTCTCTTCACCAACTACGACGGTGACCCAGAAGCAGCAGCCAGCGGTTCAGGTGTAGGTGGTTCGTCATCAGTAGGCTTCGACTATTGCGGTGTACCTGCAACAGCAAGTTTCTCACTCGGTGTAAACCTCACTTTCTAAACATTGTGTAACTAATAAGACTATTTCATTATGAAACTATATAAATCATTATTGCTTGGTGTAGCAGGAATGTCGATGCTGACGTTCACATCGTGCAGCGACTGGCTCGACATTAACACCGACCCGGACAACCCAACAGACCAAAGTGCTCCGTACCAGCAGCGTCTGGCTCATATCCAGTTCTATACCAACGACGCTAACCAGTTTGCAGCATGGCGTTCGTCGATGGCAATGGGCGACTGGACACGCAACACTGGCGGCGGCACATACGCCAACATGAGCGACTGGCTTCCAGCCGACGGTATTGTAACCACACCTTACCAATGGTTCTTCGTTGGCGCAAATGTCAACAACCAGGATATGTACGACAAGGCTATGGCAGTTGAAAACTACCAGTATGCCGGTGCAGCGAAACTTCTCCGTGCCTATGGCTTCATGCTCATGACCGACCTCTACGGTGAGATGCCTTACACTCAGGCATGCGGCGCAAGCGCAACTCCTGAATACGACACAGGCCGCACAATCTTCCTCGGCTGTATCGATGACATCGAAGAGGCAATCTCTCTCCTTGAGAAAGGCTTGACTCAGAAGTCTACTCTTCCAACCCTCGCAGCAGGCGACTCTTGGAACGGCGGCGACGTGAACAAATGGATCAAACTCGGCTACTTGCTCAAAGCGCGCTGGTTGAACCACCTCGTAAAGAAGGGTGCTGGCAGTTATAAGGATGGCAAGTATGACGCTACTGAAATCATCGCCTGCCTCGACAAGGCTATGCAGAGCAATGCCGACAACACAATCGTTGACCACACAGACGCCAACAGCGCGAGCCACGACGTGCTCGGTTGGGATGAACCAGTCGACTATTCTCCTCTCTATTCTGTTAGCGGTATGAACTCAGGCTACATGCCAACCAAGTGCCTCTACGACAACTTGACCAACTTTGCTGGTCTTGGCGTTGAGGACCCTCGTGCCGACCACATCCTTCCTTGGGCTAAGTCAAGAAAGAGCGCCGACACTCCAGCAGAAATCAAGTGGAACGGTGAATGGCGTCGTTCGCTCGGCGTTGACCTCCAGTCGAACATCCGCACAAGCGGTGGCCCTATCCGTGCTAACTTCGACACCAAGACTAATAGCTGGTACTGCGAAAACGCAGCCGACGCTCGTTTGGGCGACACTGTATACATCGAAGGTACAAGTTCTTCGAAGGGCTATGCAGCCAACGTAGACCTTCTTTACCGTCGCATCAAAGG
>CAVAOU010000341.1:0-2491 GCA_963590085.1 Senegalimassilia sp.
GGGCAGCACGATGCAGTATCACCCTCACGGCGACGCCTCAATCGGCGACGCTCTCGTGCAACTTGGACAGAAGGACCTGCTTGTGGAGACGCAGGGTAACTGGGGTAACATCCTCACCGGCGACGGCGCGGCTGCTCCCCGTTACATCGAGGCGCGCCTGTCGGAGTTTGCCCTCGAAACGGTGTTCAATCCCAAAACCACCGACTGGACCGTTAGTTACGACGGCCGCAAGCCGGAGCCGGTGACGCTGCCGGTGAAGTATCCGCTGCTTCTTGCGCAGGGTGCCGAAGGTATTGCCGTGGGCTTGTCGTCGAAGATTCTGCCGCACAACTTTGTGGAAATCATCGATGCCGCCATTGCCTATCTCCGCGGCGAGGAGTTCGCGCTCTATCCCGATTTTCCTACGGGCGGCTATGTCGACGTGTCGAAGTACAACGACGGCGAGCGCGGTGGGTCGGTGCGCGTGCGTGCCAAAATCGAGAAAATCGACAACAAGACTCTCGAGATTATCGACGTGCCGTTCGGACGTACGTCGGGAAGCGTGATTGAAACGATTATCAAGGCTCAGGAAAAGGGCAAAATCAAGATAAAGAAGGTCGACGACAACACGTCGGACAAGGCCGACATCATCGTGCATCTGTTGCCGGGCACTTCGAGCGACCGCACAATCGATGCGCTCTATGCCTTCACCGACTGCGAGGTGAGCATCTCGCCAAACTGCTGCGTGATTTCCGACCGCAAGCCTCATTTCCTTACGGTCAGCGATGTGCTCCGCCACAGTGTCGACACTACCAAGAATCTGTTGCGGCGCGAACTCGAAATCCTTCGCGGCGAATTGCAGGAAAGTCTGTTCTACTCATCGCTTGAGAAAATCTTCATCGAGGAGCGTATCTATAAGGACAAGGAGTATGAGCAGAGCAAGAGCATCGATGAGGCTGTGGCTCACATCGACAAGCGTCTCACTCCGTTCAAGCCCGACTTTGTGCGCGACGTGACCCGCGACGATATCCTCAAACTGCTTGAAATCAAGATGAAACGCATCTTGAAGTTCAGCGCCGACACGGCTGCCGCCAACATCGAGTCGCTGAAGCAGCGCATCGCCGAGATCGACGACAAACTCACGCGCATGGTTGAGGTGACAATCGACTGGTTCAAGCACCTCAAGGAGAAATACGGCGCGCAGTATCCACGCCGCACCATCATCCGCAACTTCGACAACATCGAGGCAACGCGTGTGGCTGAGGCCAACGAGAAACTCTACATCAACCGCGAGGACGGATTTATCGGCACTGGTCTGAAGAAAGACGAGTTTGTTTGCAACTGCTCTGACATCGACGATATTATCATCTTCTACAAGGACGGTAAATACAAGGTGGTGAAGGTGGCTGAGAAACTCTATGTGGGCAAGCACATCCTCTACATCAATGTGTTTAAGCGCAACGACCAACGCACCATCTACAACCTTGTCTACCAAAACGGTAGGGGCGGCGTGACCTACATGAAGCGTTTCGCCGTCACGGGTCTGACACGCGACAAGGAGTACGACATGACTCAAGGCCAGAAAGGCACCAAGATATGGTGGTTCTCTGCCAACCCCAACGGCGAGGCGGAAACCCTGCGCATCACCCTCAAGGAGAAACCTCGCCTGAAGGTGCTGCAGTTCGACATCAGTTTTGCCGACCTTGCCATCAAAAACAAGTCGGCGCTGGGCAACATGGTGACCAAAAATGAAATCCACCGCGTGTCGCTGAAGGAGCGCGGAGTCTCCACGCTTGGCGGACGCGAAGTGTGGTTTGACCCCGATGTGCTTCGCCTGAACTACGACGGCCGCGGCAATTCGCTTGGCGAATTTAATGCCAACGACAAGATCCTGATTGTGCTCAAAAACGGTCAGTTCTACACCTCGTCGTTCGATGCCGGCAACCACTACGAGGACAACATCCTCCGCATTGAGCGCTTTGAGGAAGGCAAAATCTGGACTGCCGTGCTCGACGATGCCGACCAGGGACACCCCTACATTAAGCGATTCTGCTTTGAGCAGACCGCCAAGAAGCAGAGTTTCATTGGCGACAACCCGAACTCTTTGCTGAGGGCTCTGTCGAGCGAGCGCTATCCGCGCTACAAGGTAACCTTCGGCGGCGCCGACGAGTTCCGCGACCCTCTGGTTGTCGATGCTGAAGAGTTTATCGGCACGAAGAGTTACAAGGCTAAAGGCAAGCGCATCTCCAACTTCGAAATCGCTTCGATCGACGAGATTGAGCCGCGCGAGGTGCCTGAAGAGGAAACACCCGCTGCCGACATCGACGTGGACGAGGTGGCAGCCGACGAGGTGATCAACCAAAATGATGTGCGTGACGAATTAACCGGGCAGAAACGCCTGTTTGAAGACGAAGACTTATAAATGAAAAAGACTATCTTGACAATACTCGCCGCCTTGGCGATGGCGATGCCGTTGGCTGCCGGTGCCGAAGAGACCGACTCGGTGGTGGTG
>CAVAOU010000342.1:0-2486 GCA_963590085.1 Senegalimassilia sp.
CGACGGCAAATGGGTAATTGTGCTCGGTCTTACATCAAACAAAGGTTCTCACGATTTTCAACTCACCGAAGATGCCAACGGCACACCACTATATCAAAATGTAATGAAAAAAGTGTCTTCCTGGGGCAATTGTGAAAATACAATGTTTGTCGTAGGAGCAACACAAGGTAAAATGTTTGAGGATGTGCGCAAGGTCGTTCCTGACAATTTCCTTTTGGTGCCTGGCGTAGGCGCACAAGGCGGCAGTCTTGAAGAAGTGGCCCGTTATGGAATGACTGATGAATGCGGGCTGATTGTCAATTCTTCACGTGGTATCATCTATGCTTCTCAAGGTGAAGATTTTGCCGAAGTTGCCGGACAAAAGGCAAAGGAATTACAAATGCAGATGGAAGTGTTACTTGCCAACAAAGGCATTTTATAACATCAAAAGGCTCTGCAACAAACTTTAATAAAGAAATAATTCCGCATAAAGAAATCTTTGACTAACTTTGCATAAGAAGATAGGTGACACTATCATTAATAGCAAATTACGACAATAGAAATATTAACATTCTAATTTTTCAATAAAATGACAATCGATCAATACAATTTCGCAGGTAAAAAGGCGATTGTGCGCGTTGACTTCAACGTGCCATTGGACGAAAATGGTAAAATCACCGACGACACTCGTATCCGCGGTGCTCTCCCAACTTTGAAAAAAATCCTTGCTGACGGCGGTGCTCTCATCGTTATGTCGCATATGGGTAAACCAAAAGGCAAAGTAAATGCTAAATTGTCTTTGAGCCAAATCAAAGATGCTGTAGCCGCAGCCCTTGGCACAGACGTTAAGTTCGCTCCTGATTGCGCAAAAGCAGCAGAGGCGGCAGCCGCTTTGAAATCAGGCGAAGTTCTTTTGCTCGAAAACCTCCGCTTCTATCCTGAAGAGGAAGGCAAACCTGTTGGCATCGACAAAGAAGACCCAGCCTACGATGCAGCAAAGAAAGAGATGAAAGAGCGTCAGAAAGAGTTCGCAAAAACTTTGGCAAGCTATGCTGACTGCTATGTAAACGATGCTTTCGGTACTGCACACCGTCGTCACGCATCTACTGCTGTCATCGCTGACTATTTCGATGCTGACAATAAAATGCTCGGCTACTTGATGGAAAAAGAAGTTACTGCTGTTGAAAACGTGCTCAACAACATCAAGCGTCCTTTCACAGCAATCATGGGTGGCTCAAAAGTTTCAACCAAGATTGGCATCATCGAGAACTTGATGGACAAAGTTGACAACTTGATTCTCTGCGGCGGTATGACTTACACTTTCGCTAAGGCACAAGGTGGCAAAATCGGTGTTTCAATCTGCGAGGATGACAAACTTGACCTTGCTCTTGAGATCATGAAGAAAGCGAAAGACAAAGGTGTAAACCTTGTACTTGGTTCAGACTGTGTTGCAGCTGACAAATTCAGCAACGATGCAAACACCCAGATTTGCCCTTCAAACGATATCCCAGAAGGTTGGGAAGGTATGGATGCTGGGCCTGAGACACGCAAGGCTTTTGCTGACGCAATCAAAGATGCAAAAACAATTCTTTGGAACGGTCCTGCAGGCGTATTCGAATTTGACAACTTCACAGCAGGTTCACGCGCAATTGCTGACGCTATTGTAGAAGCAACTGAAAAGGGCGCATTCTCGCTCGTTGGCGGTGGTGACTCTGTTGCTTGTGTAAACAAGTTCGGCTTGGCTGATAAAGTATCTTACGTTTCGACTGGAGGTGGCGCTCTTCTTGAGGCTATCGAGGGTAAGGTTCTTCCTGGCATTGCAGCAATCAAAGGATAGGATATCCGTTTAAACAACATAGCAGGAGGAAGACTACAACGTTTTTCTCCTGCTTACTTTTTTATATTCAACTAATGAAATCGAATGACTTGACTCAAGGCAGCATTCTCGGCAATATCCGTAACTTTTCGGTGCCTTATATGTTGTCTTATTTCCTTCAAATTCTCTATGGACTGGCCGACCTCTTTGTAATCGGGCAATACTGCAATGTTGATAGTACCACCGCCGTTTCCAACAGCGGACAAGTGATGTATATGATTACTGTAGTCCTCATCGGCCTGGCAATGGGCACGACAGTGTACATCGCACGCGCCATTGGAGCAAAGAATAGTCAAAAAGCGGCCGGAATCATAGGCAACACTGTCACATTATTCATCGTAATCGCCGTTGCTTTATCCGGCATTCTGCTCTTATTGAGAAGCGAGATTGTCTCATGGCTGGATACTCCACAAGAGGCAATCGCTGGAGCTATAGACTATCTGACAGTCTGTTTTATAGGAATACCATTCATCATCGCTTATAATATAATAGCATCCATCTTTCGTGGTCTCGGCGATTCAAAAAGTCCTATGTACTTTGTCGCAGTTGCCTGCGTCGCCAATATTATCCTAGATTTCCTTTTTATCGGCACATTCGGACTCGGCCCTACTGGTGCTGCATTAGGCACCAC
>CAVAOU010000343.1:0-2486 GCA_963590085.1 Senegalimassilia sp.
AGCCTGGGGTTAGCAATACGGCGTCCCGACGGGACGCTCTCCCCTCGCAGTCGTTTCTACCTGGAAAAATGAGGACGCTCTCCCTCGCAGGTGCTTTCTTTGGGTAAAATGAGGATAGAGGTTAGCCCTTGATGGGTTCGCCGAAGTCGAGGGCGCCGATTTTGTCGCGCTCGCAGCGTCGCTTTGCCCAGCAACGGCGGCACATTGCCATGTATTTGTCGTTGCCGCCGATTTCTACCTGTTCGCCGTCCATCACCACGTTGCCGGCGCGGTCGATGCGTGCGTTGATGATTGTCTTGCGGCCGCAGGTGCAGGTCGACTTCACTTCGTCGATGGTGTCGGCAATCTCGAAGAGGCGGCGCGAGCCGTCGAAGAGATGGCTCTGGAAATCGGTGCGCAGGCCGTAGCAGAGCACGTTGACGCCGAAATTGTCCACCACCCGCGCCAACTGGTCAACCTGGTCGGGCGTGAGGAACTGCGCCTCGTCGATGAGAATCCACTCTTTCAGCCCTTCGTCGTCGAACACGTCGGTGAGCATCTTGTACATGTCGCTTTCCGGGTAGATCCAACTGCAGCGGCGCTCGATGCCGATGCGCGAGCGAATCACGGAATCCTTCTCGCGGTCGTCGACGATGGGCTTCATGCAGATGTAGTCCATGCCGCGCTCCTCAAAGTTGTAGGCAGTGGTGAGCAGCATTGCTGTCTTGGCGGAACCCATGGTCCCGTAGCGGAAATATAGTTTCCCTCGGCGGAGGGGATTCTCGTAGTTCATAATGTCAGGTTGTCTGGTTAAAATGATTTGGTGCAAATGTAGGAAAACACTTGCGCTGGGAAAGAATTTTGGAACGAAAAGTTATTAACAATTTTCCATTTTCTTGCCGCGGAAGGCTGTGGGCGTAACGCCCGAATGGCGCATAAAAAACTTGCTAAACGACGCCTGGTCAGCGAAATGCAGCGCTTCGGCGATGTCGGCGATGGGCATGCCGGTGGTGGCAAGCAGATTGCGTGCGTCGCAGTAGAGGAGTTCGTAGACAAAGTTGCAGACCGTGCGGCCCGTCGCCGTCTTGACGATGCGTGTGAGATACTGCGTGGTGATGTGCAGTTGGTCGGCATAGAAGTCAACCTTGTGCTCCTGACGGTAGTGGCTGATGGCGAGGCTCATGAAGCGGCGCAGCAGGGAGTTGCGGATGGGTGTGTCGGCCGACGGGTCGGCGGCGCGCCGGCCCAGCGCGTCGTCGGCTTCGAGATAGAACCGCTCGAGCGCGTTCTGGACGAGTTTCAAATGGCACAAATGTTCTGTGCGGAGAATCTGGACACCGATGTCGCGCACCGAATCCAATATCTGCTCCTTTTCCTCTGGCGACAGATGGAACACCGGCTGGCGGTAGGCGTTCATGCCGAATGCCACCAAACGGCCGATGTCGACATCGGGCAGACGGTCGACAAACCCTTTTGCCACGGCGAGAAAGGCGCAGCGGAAATCAGCCGTCTGGCTGTGGAAGTTGGTGAGGTGCAGCGGCGACAGCGCGCAGAGTGCCGATTCCTCAATGCGGTAGTCCGTGCCGTCGACCGACAGCATTGCGCTGCCAGCCAGCACGATGGCGTAACTGTAGGCGTTGACCCTGACAGGGCCGCACTCCAGCGGGATGAACGGCTCGTTGCGCTCGGGGATAAACACTGCCACCTCGCCCCCGTAGGTTTCGCCAGATTTTAGCCGCAGAAGTTCGGGAATGTTGATTATTTGAACATTGTCCATGTGGCAAAAATAACCATTTGTTTCAAATAGAACAAATTCTATCATAAAAAAGACAATCCCGTAAAAGCCAATTTTGGCGAACTTTGCACACGAATTTAAACGGACAAATAATGACATTTAACAAACTATTGGCTATCAGTGCCTCATGCTTTTTGGCAGTGGGCTCTGCAACAGCCGCCGAGCGGCCGATGACGCTCGAGGAGGTGCTCACCATGGCAGAGAGCAACAGCAAGACCCTGCAGATGCGCCATGCCGCAGTCGATGTGGCTGAAGAAGGTATCAACGTGGCTAAAAACGACCGTCTGCCGTCCATTGATGCAAGCCTGTCGTTCAGTTACATTGGCGACGGATGGATGAGCGACCGCAATTTCAAGAACGGCGCGCGCGCCGACATGCCCCACTTCGGCGACAGTTTCGCGCTGAAGGCATCGCAAGTGGTCTATGCCGGCGGAGCAATCAACACAGGTATAGAAATCAGCGAGTTACAGAAGCAGATTGCCGAACTTGAGTTGGCAAACGACCAGCAGAACGTGCGTTTCCTGCTCTGCGGCTACTATCTGCAACTGTGCCAACTGCGCAACCAGGCCGACGTCTATAAGGAGAACATCGCCCAGACCGAGGCGCTAATCAAGGAAATCAAGGCAAGCTACGAGCAAGGAACGGCGCTCCGCACCGATATCACCCGCTACGAACTCCAGTTGGAGAATCTCCAACTCGGACTCACCCACAC
>CAVAOU010000344.1:0-2474 GCA_963590085.1 Senegalimassilia sp.
TCGTTAGGGTTGACCTTGTAGAACGCTTTCAGGGCGAGCGATGCCACATACACCTTGTCGTAGTAGTCAACGTCCCAATATGTGCCACGGTCGGCCGACTTTACAGCAAATTGGCGAAGCGATTCAACTATGTTTTTGGCCTCCTTTGTCTGTCCGCTGTTGGCGAGCAGCACTGCGGCTTTCGATTTTCCCGTAACGGAGAAGTCGCCCCATTTCTCTGCCGAGCGTTTTACCACCTCGTCAGCAATCCGTTTCATCGAGTCGGTAGGCGCTGCAACGGGCAGCATTGAGCGGATATACACATAGTCGGTAGCATTGATGATAAACCATTCGCGGTTGTCTGCCTTCTTGCTCCGCTCGGTGTAGTATTTGTCGCAGTATGCCACAGCACGCTTCACGATGCGCTGTGCCGTGGCGTCGTCCTTTGGATATGCTCCCATCTCGTTGAGGTAGCCAAACAGGCGGAACACTTCCTCCGTGGTCCAGATGTTTGCGTAGCAACCCTTGAACCATCCGAATCCGCCGTCCGACTTCTGCAAGTCGTAGAGTCCCGACAAAGCCTTTTGCTGACGTTGCTGAATGGTGACAGGGTCGGTGAAGTCGGCGAGGTGTTGCATCATGTCGGTTTCTGTTTCTGCCTGGCGAACCCAAGGCGTGTTGTCGAGTGCGATGATTTTCAAATCCTCATTCTTTTGCAGGTTGGACTTGAGCGACTTGCTCTTTGTCCAATCGTCGATTGCCTTTCCGATTTCCGGATTGTTGCCGAGGATGCTTGAGGCAACCTTCGAGATGTAGTAGTTCAGAATATGTGCCGATGCTGTTTCAGCCGACTGTAGCATAGAGGGCAGGGCGGTGGCGGCATACCATGCCGGGTTGTCGGAATATTCGATAGTCATCCGTCCTGTGCCGTTGAAGTGCGGCATCGTCAGCGTCTTGTGGCTGTCGTCGCTGGTGAGGTAGAACGGAGCAGCCTCTACCACGTCGGTAGTGGCGGTTAGCACTGCAATGCAGTCGCGCTGTCCGTCAACCATCCGTCCGTCGCGGGCAACAGTTGTCGTTACGACTACATTTGTCGCTGTTGTTGGCACATCGTAGGTCGATATCAGAGTCTTCGACGTTTTGGGTTCCAATATGATGTTGCTGAACGTCTGCTTGGTGTCGTTAATCTCGATGGTTACATCAACTGTCTGCGCAGTGTCGGTGTTGTTGATGACAGCAGTCTTAACCTCCAGTTTGTCGCCTTCGCGGACAAACCGCGGTATGTTTGGCGACACCATCAGTTCTTTTGCCGCCGTAACCAGTCGGTTGATGTAGTGAGCGTGGAGGTCGTCGGTGTAGGCTATCGCCGAAAATTGCCATTGGGTGTTGCGGTTTGGCACTTCAAACGTAAAGGTGACCTCTCCTTGCTCGTTGGTTACAAGACCCGGCAAGAAGAATGCGGTCTTTACACCCTCGTCGCGCAACTGCGCCGTAGATGATTTGGCTGTATCAGTCTCAGTTTTAGCTTCTGGTTCGGCGGCCCTCGATTCGACTTCGGCAATTCCATCCATCGAGTCCATTGCCATTGGTGCTGCATCAGTAACCATCATATTGGACGATGCTTTCATAAGGCGAAGCCCGTTGAAACCGTATCTCGGTCCTGTGTAGAACCCTTGCCCGTAGTAGTTAAGCCATGGACATTTGAAGTCGGTATAGTCAAGGTAGACAATTTCTGTTTCCGCACTTGAACCATTGGTTTGGGCATACGGTTGGGTGACAACAGAATACATATTCCAACTGTTGTAGGTAGGTCCAAACGTGTAGGTATTTGAACTGATGGAATTGAGAGCAGCATCGAACATGTTGGCAATTACAGCCGAGCGGAAAATCTTGCCGTTGTTGTTCTTGATGCGCAGTTTCCAAGTCTCCTTTGCACCTGGGGTTATGTTGTCGCGGAATGTCTCGGCAACAATCTCGATGTTGTCTTGCGGAGTGGCTGGCTGTAGCGCAATCTTTTTGACGATGGCGCGGTGGTCTTCCATGTGGTAGATGGAAATGTCCGACTTGCCGCGCTCCGAAAACTTCGCCTTTGCCTTGAATTCGTGCATGCCGGCATCGTCGCCTTGCCATCCGAAGTCGGTCACCTTGCCGTCGCAAGTGATGATGTAGTAGAAATAACTTTCATAACTGTTGCCCCAACGGATGCTGAACGAGCCGTCGGCATCGCAGGTTATCGAGTCGTCGGCATCGATGAGCAACGGCGTTGTGAATGCCAATCGCTCATCGGTAGGGCGGTATAGACGCAACTTCAGCGACTCACTTTTGCCGTTGGGCATCGACACCTTGACCGTGTATTCGCCGCTCTTCAGCCCCGAGCAGTCAATTGTTTGCGCCTCAGGGGTGAGTTGCCCTGCCTGCACTTGCGTAGAGTCGGAATCCAGAATGGTGTAGGTCAGCAAGTCGAAGTTCTTCAGATCCTTGCTTATCTCTATGGG
>CAVAOU010000345.1:0-2464 GCA_963590085.1 Senegalimassilia sp.
GTGATAGTCAGGCTAAGCGACTGATGGCTGAAAGCGCTGAAATCAAGAGTCGTTTACGCGATGTTTTCGGCGATGCTGTTGTTGTGGATGGTGTGATTCAAAAGTCTGTATTAGCAAAAGCTGTGTTTGGTAATGCTGAGAATTTGAAGAAACTCAATTCCATTGTCCACCCCGCTGTATTCGATGACATCCGCAGATGGACGAAATTGCAAACGTCAGATTGTGTGTTTGTAGAAACAGCAATACTGAAGGAAAGTAGGGTAGATGCACTCGTCGATGAGGTGTGGATTGTTGATGCGCCTATTGATGTTCGCATAAAACGGGTGATTGCTCGAAACGGGCTCTCGGAAGGTGAGGTGAGACAACGTATCGAAAGCCAAGCCTCGGAATTGCAGTTCGCGAGTCCAACTCAGTATATTTATAATTATGGAGACCATTCTGTAATGGCTCAAGTAATGAAACTATTGAATAACAATTAAATAAGAAAATTATGATTAAAAACATTCTATGCATATCTGGCAAGCCAGGCCTGTTTAAATTGGTATCACAAGGCAAGAATATGCTTATCGTAGAATCATTGACAACAAAAAAGCGTACACCAGCCTATGCTCACGATAAAATCGTGTCGCTCGGTGACATCGCGATTTATACCGATGAGGAAGAAGTGCCATTGGGACAGGTGTTCCAGACAATCTACGACAAAAACGGCGGTAAGTTGAACGCTGCAGACTATAAGACTGATGCTGCGCTCGAAAAATTCTTTGCTGATGTGCTTCCAACCTACGACCGTGAGCGTGTCTACAACACAGATATCAAGAAAGTGATTTCATGGTACAATTCTCTTGTTGATGCTGGCTATACAGAATTCCAAGCACCGAAAAAGGAAGAGGCTGCAGAGGAAGAGGCAAAAGAAGAATCAAAATAAGTCAACAATATAACAAAGGGGGATAGGGTTATTGCGATAACCTTATCCCTTTGTTCTTTTTTATGAAAAAATTAACCTTATACACATTGACTCTGGCAATGTCGGCGCTGGCACTTGCAAGTTGTCATTCGTCGAAAAAGCAACCGTCAACGGAGAGTTCTACAACGGAAACCATTCAGCCTGTCCGACCATCTACAGGCTACGACAAACTGTCGCAGCAACTGGGCATATCTATAGGGAAGGACGACCGTAAGAATGTCCCGCTATATGAAGAGTCGGCAAAGTGGCTCGGAACACCGTATAAGTATGCGGGCAACACTCGTAGCGGTTGTGACTGCTCTGGCCTTGTCGGACAAATCTATTTGGCGGTATATGAAAAACAATTGCAGCGAAATTCAGCGCAGATCATGGATAAAAATTGCGATGAGATTTCGCAGTCAAAACTTAAGCCTGGCGATTTGGTGTTTTTTAGCACGGGCGGTGGCTCGAAAATAAACCACGTTGGCATTTTCCTGAAAGAAGACAAATTTATACATGCATCGTCAAGCAAGGGCGTAATTGTGAGCAATCTTCAGGAGCGATACTATCAGCGCACGTTTGTTTGTGCCGGCAGGGTGAAGTAGAACCTATTCTTTGAATGGTATCCGGTGGCGTTTGGCATAGTCTATCAGCGTGTCGCGCCGTGAAGAATAAATCTCATGCGGGAAAATCAAGGTGTCGGCAATCACATAGTTCGGCAAGTCGGGAATTTGATTGTAGAACCGCTTTGTAACAATCGCATAGTTCACCTTTATGGGATTTCCTTTCTTGGGCCGCCGTTTGTAGTTGCCCTTGAGAAATAAATATGTCTTGCCTTCAACCCATGCAAATGGATATGACAAATATAAGCCGTTGCACCTAATCTCATCGGTCGGTTTGACAATGGCTCGTATGTCTTTCTTTGCAGAGAATGTTGATGAATGGTCTAAAAATTCGTTGCACAAAGTTGTGTCGTTGATGGAGTTGAGCAGATAGAGATTTCCTCCATTGTAGACCACAAGATTCGTTGTGCTATAACTTTCGGAGATGAAGCACTGCGGCGAATTTCTGTCAGTCCGCTCCGTAAATAGCGATATTATAAACGCCGACAGGAGAATCGTTGGCAGAAAGAGATACGCTTTTGCAATCTTGAATCGTAATGATGCGCCGAAACAGAAAACCGTTAGTGTGGCAAGTGTTGCGGTCGTTGCGCTAATCCATATCGGCTTGACTGCAGGTAGCCATGTCTGGGATATTGATGCAACGTATGAAATATAGTCGTACAGGTAGTCGATGGAGATGTTGAGCAATCCAAATTTATAGCCAATAGCGGATAATGCAACGGCCATAATAGTTGCAAAAAAGAATACTGGAAGGACGGGAATGATAAAAAGATTGGCAATGAAAAAGCCTGTCGGAAATGACTGAAAGTAGTGAATAACAGTGGGCGCCGTTGCCAGTTGGGCTGCAATCGTAACTGAGACGGAGGCGAGAAAATATCGTAGAATCTTGTTTTTTGTC
>CAVAOU010000346.1:0-2451 GCA_963590085.1 Senegalimassilia sp.
CATGCGGAACAACTCTGTGCCGCCCGACACAACTTGATAGACAGTCTTCTCCGGGTCGAGATCCTTGTGGGTCTGGTCCACATAGGCAATCTTCACGGTCTCGCCCACTTCAAATGTGCCCTTGTCGGCAGTCGCCATACCCATAATGAGTTTGAACAGTGTGGTCTTACCCGCACCGTTAGGGCCAATCACGCCGACAATGCCGTTGGGCGGAAGCATGAAATTGAGGTCGTCGAAGAGCACCTTCTCGCCGAATGCCTTCGCCACGTGTTGCGCTTCGATAACCTTGTTGCCAAGGCGAGGTCCGTTGGGGATGAAGATTTCGAGTTTCTCCTCGCGCTCCTTCTGATCCTCGTTGAGCAGGCGGTCATAACTCGACAAGCGAGCCTTACCTTTTGCCTGACGGGCCTTAGGCGCCATACGAATCCATTCAAGTTCACGTTCAAGGGTCTTGCGGCGCTTGCTTGCCTGCTTCTCCTCCTGTGCCATGCGCTTGGTTTTCTGGTCGAGCCACGAACTGTAGTTGCCCTTCCAAGGAATACCCTCACCGCGGTCGAGTTCGAGAATCCAGCCAGCCACATGATCAAGGAAGTAGCGGTCGTGGGTGATGCAAATCACCGTGCCAGGATACTGCTGGAGATGCTGCTCCAACCAGTCGATCGACTCGGCGTCGAGGTGGTTGGTAGGCTCGTCGAGCAACAGGATGTCGGGGTTCTGCAGCAACAAGCGGCAGAGAGCCACACGGCGGCGCTCACCGCCTGAGAGAGTAGCCACATTCTGGTCCTCCGGCGGGCAACGCAAAGCGTCCATAGCGCGCTCCAACTTATTGTCGATGTTCCAGGCGTCGGCAGCGTCAAGTTTGTCCTGCAGTTCAGCCTGGCGGTTGATGAGTTTGTCCATCTTGTCGGGATCTTCGAGTACATCGGGGTCGGCGAAACTCTCGTTCACCTTGTCGAATTCAGCCAAGAGGTCGAGCACCGGTTGCACACCTTCTTGAACGATTTCCTTGACAGTTTTCGAAGGGTCGAGTTTAGGGTCCTGCTCCAGATAGCCCACACTGTAACCTGGAGAGAACACCACTTCGCCCTGATACTGCTTGTCGATGCCTGCTATGATTTTGAGAAGCGTAGACTTACCGGCACCGTTCAAACCGATGATGCCGATTTTCGCTCCATAGAAGAATGAAAGATAGATGTCTTTCAGCACTTGTTTCTGCGGCGGGTAGATTTTGCTCACACCCACCATCGAGAATATCACTTTCTTGTCGTCAGCCATAATTATGATGTTTGGTTGATGATGATACAATTCCGCTTAATGGCGGCGTGTTTCCTTGATTTTGTAGTCACAACGGATTCTTCCGCGCGCAATGTTGTTGAGTTTGCTCTTGATGAGTTGCTTGCGGATTGGCGAGATGCGGTCCACATAGAGCGTGCCGTCGAGATGGTCATACTCATGTTGGATGATGCGGGCGAGATAGCCTTCAAACACCTGTTCGTGCTCCTCAAAGTTCTCGTCGAGCCAATTGAGGCTAACCTTCTCGTAGCGCGTAACCGACTCGCTCAAGCCCGGCAGGCTGAGGCATCCCTCTGAGCGCGCCACCTTCGGCCCGTCGGTGAGGATGTCGAGTTCGGGATTGACCAACGTGAGTTTTACGCCTTCGAGTTCGGGGAAGGTGTCCTTAAGCACATCAGCGTCAATGACAATCAGGCGGATTGACAAGCCCACCTGAGGCGCAGCGAGTCCAACACCCTCCGACTCATACATTGTTTCGTACATGTCTGCGACCAGTTTCTTCAGGTCTGGATAGTTTTCAGCCACATCTTCGGCCTCTTGCCGAAGCACTGGCTGCCCATATAAATAGATTGGTAATATCATATATAATTTGTTTATTTCAATTTAAAACTTTTTGCTTTCAAGGTAGTCATTGAGAATGATTGTGGCGGAAATCTCATCGACGATAGCCTTGTCGCGGCGGGCTGACTTCTTCATTCCTCCGTCGAGCATTGCCCGGTGAGCCAGGACGGAGGTAAACCGCTCGTCGTACATCTCCACGGGAATCTGCGGCAACTGCTTTGCCAACTGACGGAGGAAGGGCTCGATGTAGCGCATGCTCTCCGACGGCTGGTTGTTCATCTGCTTGGGCTGCCCTACCACAATCTTGTCGACCGATTCCTTCTGGACATATTGCTTAAGGAAGGTGATGAGTTCGTGGGTCGGCACAGTGGTTAGTCCGTTGGCCACAATCTGGAGTGTGTCGGTAACGGCAATGCCTGTGCGACGGCGGCCATAGTCAATCGCAAGAATTCTGCCCATTATCTGTTTTTGTCAATTTCGTTTACAGCGAGGCGCAGGGCGGTGAGCCGCTCAAGGAGGCCTTCAATGCGGTCGAGAGGCAGCATGTTTGCGCCGTCGGACTTAGCCACCGACGGGTTTTGGTGGGTTTCCATAAAC
>CAVAOU010000347.1:0-2440 GCA_963590085.1 Senegalimassilia sp.
AAGATGCCTTGATGCCGGCAGAGTCGCCGTCGTAGAGCACCGTTATGTTGTCGGTAAACCGATGTATCTTGCGGATTTGACCTTCGGTCAGTGATGTGCCCGATGATGCCACCACGTTCTCTATGCCGGCTTGGTGCATCGACAAAACGTCGGTGTAGCCCTCGACGAGGAAGCACTTGTCGTTGTCTACAATCGCCTTTTTTGCTTGGTAAAGGCCGTAGAGTTCGTTCTTCTTCTTGTAGATGAGCGACTCTGGAGAATTGACATATTTCGCGGGGTCTTTCTTGAGCGTTCGTCCGCCAAATGCAATTACTTTGCCTGCAATGTTGAGTACGGGAAACATGACGCGGCCTTTGAAGCGGTCGTAGATGCCGTGCTCGCCTTTGATACACAGTCCGTTGTCAATCGCAAACTTTGGTGTGTAGCCGCCGTCCTTGATGGAGTTGTACAGGTCGTTGCGGCTCTCCATGGAATACCCAAGGTGGAACTTCTTTATCGTTGCATCAGTAAATTCCCGCTCGTAGAAGTAGGATAGACCTATGCTTTTGCCTTCCTCGGTTTCAAACAGGTTGTGCTCGAAATGCTTAAGGGCAAAGTCGTTGATGAGGAGCATGTTTTCGCGATCCGACTGCGACTGGCGCTCCTCGTCGGTGAGTTCCCGCTCTTTTATCTCGATGTTATATTTGTGGGCAAGATATTTCAGCGCCTCGTAGTACGACATCTGCTCGTGCTCCATAATGAAGTTCACGGGGCTGCCGCCTTTGCCGCAACTGAAACATTTGCAGATGCCCTTTGAACGAGACACGCTGAACGACGGGGTCTTCTCGCTATGGAAAGGGCAGAGCCCCACATAGTTAGAGCCTCGTCGGCGCAGATGCACGAAGTCTGAAACGACATCAACGATGTCGGCTGCATCAAGAATCTTTTCAACTGTCTCTTTCTCTATCATCGAGCGTTAAATGTTATATCGTTACATGATTCCGCGTTCGCGCAACTTGAGTTGCCATTTCCATGCGGATATCATCGTGTCTTCGAGTGTGGCTTCTGCCTTCCATCCGAGCACTGTGTTGGCTTTGTGTGGCTCAGCCCATACTTTTACGATGTCGCCTTCTCTGCGACCCACAATCTTGTGGGGTACGGCAACGCCTGTGGCTTTCTCGAAGGTGTTGATCAGTTCCAGCACCGACACACCTTTGCCTGTGCCGAGGTTAAATATCTCGATAGGGTCGGTGTCTTGGTTGTCGAGCATGCGCTTGATGGCAATCACGTGTGCCTTCGCAAGGTCGACAACATTGATGAAGTCGCGGATGCATGAGCCGTCAGGGGTGTCGTAGTCATCGCCAAACACGCTCAACTCCTTGCGCACACCGATTGCTGTCTGGGTGAGGTATGGAATCAGGTTTTGAGGCACACCGTTTGGCAATTCTCCAATCTCAGCGCTCGGATGCGCGCCTACAGGATTGAAATAGCGGAGGATGATACTCTTGTAGTTTACGCCTGAATTGATGGCGTCGGTGATTATTTCCTCGCTGATTTGCTTGGTGTTGCCATAAGGCGACGTCGCTTTCTTAATCGGGGCTGACTCGTCAACTGGGTTGGTATCGGGCTCGCCGTAGACTGTGCACGACGATGAGAACACGATGCCTTTAACTCCAAACTCCGGCATCAACTCAAGCAGGTTGATGAGGGTGTTGAGGTTGTTGCGGTAGTAGAGTAGCGGCTTGTGAATTGACTCGCCCACGGCCTTGCTCGCTGCAAAGTTGATTATGCCGCAGATGCCGGGATAGTCAACAAAAAGTTTGCGCAACTGTGCCAAGTCGGAGCAATCGCCCTCCACAAAGATTGGCATAGTGTCTGTGATTGCCTTGATGCCGTTAAGCACGTCCCGATTGCTATTAGAAAGGTTGTCGATTATTACCACTTCATATCCGGCGTTCTGTAGTTCCACTACTGTGTGTGAGCCGATGTAGCCCGTTCCGCCGGTAACCAAAATCCGTTGTCTCATATTGTGAAAAATTTACTACAAAAATAATGAATCCATACATATCTACAAAATCTGTGACTTATCTTTGCAATGTCTTTGCAACCGAAACGAAGATGGCTTCTAATATGGATAAGGATATTTTTAAAGGTGTAAAAACTGTTTTCATCGATTTGGACGATACAATCTGGGACTTTTCGGCCAACTCGAAAGTGGCTATGAAAATGGTCTATGAGAAATACGGACTGCAGAAGCAATGCCCGTATGACAAGTTCATACACACTTATTTTCCTATAAACACGGAATTGTGGACTCTCTATCATCATGGAAAAATATCGAAAGCGTATCTGAAGGAGGAGCGGTTTCGCCGCTCGTTTGAGCAGTGCGGCATCGTTTGCAGCGATCCAGGTCGTTTCGATTACGACTATCTGGAAACGATTGTAACCCTGAAGCAGGTTG
>CAVAOU010000348.1:0-2438 GCA_963590085.1 Senegalimassilia sp.
ATATGAAGAGAGTCGGCTGTGGGGTCGATGCCCACATAGGCCGTTGTCATTTCTTTCTGCAATTGTTCTTCAGTACCAGGCATCATGTCGTGAATCATGCCACGCCATTTAAGTTCTTCTACAAAATTCATCGATTCTTTATGTTATTTGTTTTTATTGTCAGTTTTATGTTTCGCAAAATTACGACTTTTAATTGTGATTTCCCAACCTTCTACCATTTGGTGAGGTAATAGGTATAGGTTTTGCCGTCGTCCTTCACCTGCTCGAGCACTTTCTTCTTGCCTTCGTGCGACACGAGGCGGAACGTTACGTCGTTGTCGATGTAGATTTTCTGGCATGTGGCATTCGTGCCATAGGCTTCCTCAAACGCTATGTTGATGAGCCCCGTCTGCTCGTCCTCTTTCCATCGTGCAAAGGTCGTGCTGCCGGTCGACGTGCGCACGCCGAACACTCCGCTCTGGAAGCAGAAAAAATAGTTGCCCTTATAGTTGGGATCGTCGGTGCCGTCAATCGTTATGCGCTCCACCTTCCATTGGCCAAACCAGTGGCCTATATGTCCATTGTTTTGCAGGCAAGACCCAAGCATGAGCATTGCCACAAAAGTCAATATCACTCCTAATCGTTTCATAGCCTAATGTTTAAATACGTCAAACAGTCCTTTGTAACTAACACCGATGAGCACTCCGAAGTTGTCGCCGCCCGCGAGCGGACCTTTGTCGAATGCCACCTGCCCTTTCACTGTCAAGCCCTTGACTTGGCGGAAATGGTAAGTGCCCTCGAGCATGAACGAGGTGTTGTCGACAGTGGCAGTGCGCGGATTGGCGTAGGTGCCCCACGACTTGCGGTAGTTCACGAGCAAGCGATATTCCAGAGGCTCGTAGATATTGCCATTGATGCCCACTTGGAAGCCGCGGATGCGGTTGTCGTTGATGCTGTTGGTGCCTGCGCGGTTATAGATGGTCTGCGGGATGAATGGTGTGCCCTGCGACATTCCGAAGTTGCTATAGGCATTGCAGCGGAAGTTGGTGTAGTAGGAGTCGCCGCCAGTGGCATGCACCTCCTGCATCGTGGCGTCGGGGTTGTCGTGCGGCGCCCAGTGCATCGGACCGCTCTGGTTGGTGAAGTCCACATATTCCACCATCGCACCGTTGACGATGCTCTTCTTGTTGCTCTTGTACTCCAAGCCCCAGATGCCGTCGAAGCCGTTCATCCAGCCAATGCCGGAGCCGTCCTCAAAGGGCTTCTGGAAGAACGCCTTCAGTTCGCTGCCGTTTTTCATGCGGTAGCGAGCCAGGAAGTCCCACGAGCCGAGCGTGTTGCCGTAGTGGTACGACGCGTCGCCAGGATTGCTGCCACCCTCCGAAGCGAAGAACGCACGAATGAAGTCTTTCCATCCTGTGTCGTAGGGATCCACCTTTGTTTGCTTTCCGCCGCTATAGGTTGTTGCCGTGCCGCCGAACTCTGTGACCATCTGCATGCCCACCGTAACGGAGAAGGGCTTCGATGGCTTGGTGCGGAAGTAGCAACGCTTGTAGTTGTAGTATTCGCCGGTGTTGATAAACCCGTTATAGTATGCGAAATGGTCTTCAAACCAATCGTCCTGCATATAGTATCCGTAGGCGATTTCGCCTTGGATCTGAACCCAGCCGTTGGTAAACGGGATGTTCTGGAAGTCGACAAATCCGGCACGCACCTGAGGCAACGGGCGCGCATTGTTCGACTGCGTGTAGTCGCCCACGCCGAGGGTGTCGTTGAGCAATGGCGATGTGCGCTCTTTCATACCTATGGACAAGAACACGCCGCGGTATTTCACCTCGCCGTACAACTGCTGAATCCACACCGCCGACGGGTGTTTGCCCTGCACGGCGGGAGCCTTGCCAGCCTGGTCGTACTGGGTGTACTTCGACTGATAGCCGCCCACCAGTTCCGCGCCGAAACTGTAACTAAAACGGCGGCTGAGGTCAAGGTCTTTAGTCACCTTGGCATCAAGCATCACGGCCTTCGGCTGCGTGAGTTTACCACCGTTGTTGCTCATCATGAAATAAGGGGCAAAGTCGCCGCTGCCAACATTGGCGTTGACAGAGCCGTCAACCTGCAATGGAGTCTCTGCCGATGCAGCAATTGCGCCTATCATTGCGATGGCCGACAAAAGAATTTTTCTCATCTGTTGTTTCTATTTTTAGAATATTCGCGCAAACGAGCCACCATCATCTGGCGATACTCGATGAAGCGCTGATAGAATGACCTAATGTGGCGCATCTTCTTGTCCTCGTAGATGTCGGAGATGGCAAGGAAGATGCCTGTTTCTTCAACGTCGCCAAACTCGTCGTTGATGGCGGTGCCGAGCACCTTCATCTTTGGCGACAGATTCATGTAACTATTGACCAGCGGCGGGATGTTCATGCCCCGCGCCCGCACGTTGCTGTTGAGTATGCGAT
>CAVAOU010000349.1:0-2437 GCA_963590085.1 Senegalimassilia sp.
GTCAACTCCACATCGAGACCGCTGAGGCTGCCGACATCAACATCTACACTATCGATGCCCGCGAGGTCTACAACGCAACCGTAAGCGGCGAAACCGTGGTCAACCTGCCTACGGGCTACTACATCGTGGTCAACGGCAACGACAGCCGCAAAGTGGCAATCAAGTAGGGATGTAACGTTGGCGGTGTCGCAGAAAATTTGTATCTTTGCACCTTGATTTTTAAGGACGCTAAAAAAGATATATTTTAGGTAAATTATGATAGCAGTAAGCAATTTAGGAATGCAGTTTGGCAAGCGTGTGCTCTTTCAGGAGGTAAACCTGAAGTTCACGCAGGGCAACTGCTACGGCATTATCGGCGCCAACGGTGCCGGCAAGAGTACGTTGATGAGAATCCTTTCCGGACAACTGACGCCTACCCACGGCATGGTGCAGCAGGGACCGGGCGAACGCATGTCGGTGCTGAGCCAGGACCACTTTGAGTTTGACGAATTCTCGGTTATGGACACTGTGCTCCAAGGTCACTCCGTGCTTTGGGCTATCATGAAGGAGAAGGATGCCCTCTACGCCAAGGAGGACTTCAGCGACGCCGACGGTATCCGCGCTTCGGAACTGGAGGAGAAGTTTGCCGAACTCGACGGCTGGAATGCCGAGAGCGACGCGGCGGCTCTGCTCAGCGGCCTCGGCATCAAGGAGGACAAGCACTACATGCTGATGAAGGACCTCAGCGGTAAGGAAAAGGTGCGTGTGCTTCTGGCAAAGGCGCTCTTCGGCAATCCTGACAACCTGCTCCTCGACGAGCCTACCAACGACCTCGACCTCGAGACCGTTGCTTGGCTGGAAAACTATCTGTCGAACTGCGAGAACACGGTGCTTGTGGTGAGCCACGACCGCCACTTCCTCGATGCCGTTTCGACCCACACCCTCGACATTGACTACAACAAGATATCGCTCTTCGCCGGCAACTACAGTTTCTGGTACCAGTCGAGCCAGTTGGCTCTTCGCCAGCAACAGCAGGCCAACAAGAAGGCCGAAGAGAAGCGCAAGGAATTGATGGAGTTCATCCAGCGGTTCAGCGCCAATGTGGCTAAATCGAAGCAGACCACGAGTCGCAAGAAGATGCTTGAGAAACTCAACATCGAGGAGATTCAGCCGTCGTCGCGCCGCTATCCGGGCATCATCTTCACGCCAAATCGCGAGCCGGGCAACAAGATTCTTGAGGTGAAGGGCTTGAAGGCCACTCAGGACGGCGACTTGCTCTTCGACGATGTCAACTTCCAGATTGAGAAGAACGACAAGGTGGTGTTCCTCAGCCATGACCCGCGCGCCATGACTGCCCTGTTTGAAATCATCAACGGCAACCGCAAGGCTGATGCCGGCACCTACGACTGGGGTCAGACAATCACCACTGCGTATCTGCCTCTCGACAATACTTCGTTCTTCAACACTGACCTTAACCTCGTTGACTGGCTTTGCCAGTACAGCAACGACTCCAGCGAAATCTATCTGAAGGGATTCCTCGGCAAGATGCTCTTCTCGGGCGAAGAGGTGCTGAAGAAGGCTTCGGTGCTGTCGGGTGGTGAGAAGATGCGATGCATGATTGCTAAGATGATGATGACCGACGCCAACACGCTCGTGCTCGACTCGCCGACCAACCACCTCGACCTTGAGTCGATTCAGGCGTTCAACAACACGTTGCAGGCATTCAAGGGCAACATCCTGATGTCGAGCCACGACCACGAGTTTATCCAGACCGTGTGCAACCGTGTGATTGAACTCACGCCAAACGGCATCATAGACAAGATTATGGACTTCGACGACTACCTCGCCGACGAAAAAGTGCAGGCAGCCCGCGAGCGTATGTATAACAAATAAAAAAACAATAATTCGCTATGGTAAAGCATATTGTAATGTTCAAACTCAAGGGCACGGCTGAAGAGCGCCGCGCCGTGGCTTCGCAATTCAAGACAGCCCTCGAGGCTCTGCCTGAAAAAATCGATGTGTTGCGCTCGATTGAGGTGGGTCTTAACGACAACCCTGCCGAGTCGTGGGATGTAGTGCTTACGGCAATCGTCGACAAGATGGCCGACGTTGAGGTCTACGCAAAGCACCCAGCCCATGTGGCTGCAGCATCGTTGCTAGGCGAGCACAAGGAGATGCGCGGCTGCGTCGACTACGAACTGTAGCCTCCAGCCAAAGAATAAAGCAACGGGGACAATGCCAGCTGCATTGTCCCCGTTTTGTGTAGGTTGCGGTGGGGTTAATCACGGACTTCGCCGTCGAGATGAGCCTTCATGAACAGGGGCTTGACGATGGTGCGGTCGGATTTAAACACTTGTTTGCGCACTGGGCGGAACCACTCTGCCTTCAGATATACTGTCTGGCCAGAATAGGAGTCGATGTTTGGCAGGAACTCCCATGAGGTGCCGAGGCGCGGGCC
>CAVAOU010000350.1:0-2427 GCA_963590085.1 Senegalimassilia sp.
CCTACAATGCTCCCGAGGGAGGCTATGTACTGATGGCTGCCGAGGGTGGCGATTTCGAGGTGCTGGGCTATTCCACCGACGCGCATTTCTCGTTCGACAACATGCCGGAGGCTCTGCAGGAGTGGATGGCCGACTACAAGGAGGCTCTTGCCTCCGCCCAGGTGGGAAACACTTATCCTTCGCCAACGGTTGCGCCCGTTGCGCCGATGATTACCACCAAATGGGGACAGGGCGCACCCTACAACCTTAAATGTCCGAAATACAACGGCAACGCGATGCTTACCGGTTGCACGGCAACTGCCATGGCGCAAATCCTGAACTACTACAAGTCGCAGTCGAGCGGCCTCGGCACTGTGGAGTATGTCAACGAGGGCGTGGGCAACAAGGAGTTGTCGGTAGACTATACCAAAATCAGTTACGACTGGGCAAATATGCTCGATGAATATGTGGAAGGCTCCTACACCGATGCGCAGGCCAGCGCCGTGGCGCAGTTGATGTATGAGGCTGGCGTGTCGTGCAAAGCCAGATACGATGTGAAGACGTCTGGGTCAATGGCAACGAGTGCTGCCATCCCTTATGTTGGTTTCAACTATTGCTATGACTACAACTGCGAAATCTACGACCGTGAATACGTAACTACAGCCAAGTGGATGAAGGTGATTCAGGATGAACTGACTGCCGGCCGTCCGATTCTCTATGCGGGCAATTCGCCGTCTGTTGGTCACGCCTTTGTGGTCGACGGCATCGACGGGGAAAACAATGTGCACATCAACTGGGGCTGGGAAGGCAGTTGCGACGGATACTACGACGTTGCTTTCTGCCGTGTGGCAGGCGACCGCTACGGCTACTACAACAAGCAGCAGATGCTCGTGGGACTGCGTCCGCGTATCGCCGGCGAATCCTACAGCCCGAAACTCACGCACGTCGGCATCAACACCTACGATACCTACAGCCATAGGGCATACGGATATGAAATAGTGTCTAACTTCTATGAGTCAGACACTCAGTACACGTTTACCATCGGTCTTGCCAAGGACGGTGCGGTGAAATACACGATGCGCGACACCGAATACGACGGCCCGAATGCCTGTTACCCATACACCATCACTGCCTACGAGCGGAGTTTGTGGTATGCCGTGGCCGACACGCAATGGCAGAACTCCGTTGACCTGCCCGACGGCACCTATGAATTGGTTACGCTCTTCCGCAAATATGGCACGGAGGACGCATGGGCAATCCTTCCCGTGCGCGAAGGCATGGAGACTATGCTGACTGTTGCCGACGGCGAAATAACGTTGGCATTGCCGATAAACGACAAGTATGCCGAGCATACAGGAAAAATCCTTTCCCTTGAGCCTGCCGCCGAACTCATCGGCAAGGCGCCGCTCTATCTAACCATCGCCAAGCAGGACGAGTCGCACCGTCAGCCGGGCATCAGCAGCAGTCTCAGCCTGCGTTTCACCGATGTGGAGTCGGGCGCTGTCTACGAAGGCAGTGGTTGCCAGTACGATGCCAATTATTCCGACCTCGTGGAGCAAAAGACGTTCTGCGTGAGTCCGACTAACGACAAAGGCTTTATGCTGCCTGGCGGAACATACAAGGTGCAGTTGTGTGCCAACAACGGCTTCTCGCATATGTACGACGAAGAGTTCCAGATTGAGGTGCAGCCGGCTGTGGACTATCCGATTCTCGACGGCACTAAGGATGTCTATGCCGACAATGGCGCTACCTATTATTGGGGCTCGAAAATATGGATGCGTAATAATGCGGCAAACAATTCGGTCAACAAGGTGGACGGAACGGTCAACATGAGTATCTATGCCACATCAGTTGCCACGGGCGACGAGGTGCGCCTCTGCACGTTTGCCGACGTGCCGGTGCCGTCAACCCAGAAGAACTCCTTCTATCTGCCCAACAGCCTCTACCCGCTGGAGGGCGCTTACGAATTGTCGATGCGCTACACCACAGCCGACGGCGAGCGCAGCCTGCTCAATCCAGATGCGGAGAAGCAGGTAATCACGATTCTTCCGTTGGAATCTGCTACTATCCCCAAGATTGAGGCAACAGAAAAGGATTTGCCCAACACGGAGTATCTTCCCAAGGGCGAACAGCAGACGCTCACTGTGCCTATGGCTAACAATGCCGCCCGCGATTTCAGCGGCACGGTCGTTGCGTCGTTCTATTGCGAGGAAACTGGCGAATACCTCGAGGAGGAAGTGCCTGGCGTGACAATGGCTGCCGGAGCAACAACTACGGTGACAGTGCCGGTAACGTTCCCGGAGAATGGTGTCTACACGATGCAGATGAATGCCACTCCAGCCAACACGTCGTCGGATGTCGTGGCAACGGCTTATGTAACTGCCACCAATGGCGCACCCGTTGGCTATCGCATCGGAGTGGGTGAGGCATCGGTTAAGAATGTGCAGG
>CAVAOU010000351.1:0-2425 GCA_963590085.1 Senegalimassilia sp.
ATATATGCGAGGTCAGGCCGATGGAACAAATTCCGGACACGCATGGGTTTGCTCTGGCGGACAGATTGTAGCTGGAGAGACTTACTCTGAAATCTACACTTTCACGAGCCGTAAAGAATTTTCCTGTTTGGACCGCTACGACTACAGCTTCTTCAGCGCAACCTATTTCTATATAAACTGGGGATGGGGCACCTCTGGAGAAAACGGATATTTCTTAAATAATAATCTCACAATTCCTGATTATGGCGTAGCCAAAAGCCGATACGACATTTGTGACATTTACCCAACTAAATAGCACTCTGATATGAAACGATTTTATTTTTTGGCAATTTTGATTTTAGGCTTGTTATTGCCGAGTTGCAACAAAAAAGACTTTGAACCAATAGACTGCGACCCGCCTATCATAACTTTTGAGATTGTCATTACCGATGCCGACGGTAATCTGATTATACAAAGTGAGAATGGAGAAGAGAAAATTCGCGAATTGCTAACTATCGAACATCGCGGCCACACAGTAACCCTACAGAAGCAAGGCGAATCTAAAGCATTCGCAGAAGATCCATTTTATGTGAGCTACGACCTCTACGGCAATCCGACAAAAATATTATACGGATTTTTCTTTGCCAGCAAAAACTACAAAGATGAGACATTTACCCTAAAATGGAAAGACGGCACACAAGATATTGTGAAGTTTTCCGCTTCCTGGAAATACGATGAATACTTCAACCATGAAGCATTTTTTAACGGCACTGAGATAACTGAATGGGGCACAAGCGGAGTGAACCCGACAATCCGCAAAACGATAAAATAGGCATTATCCTGACTGAGCCCGCCGTTGAGTGGAAAAGCGACTTAACGGCGGGCTTGTTGTAGGGTTTCGGATTTAAGTAGTAACTTTGCAGCGAACTGAACTACAAAGGATGAAAAAATTTCTTTTTACACTGACGGCTTTCTTCCTCATCGCATTCTCCGCGATTGCCGAACCGATGAAAGTGAGCCTCCTCACCTGCTTCCCCGGGCAGGAGGTGTTTGAACTCTACGGGCACACCGCCATCCGCATCACTGCCGACAACGGCATGGACCGCGTGTACAACTTCGGACTGTTTTCCTTCAACCAGCCGCATTTCATCTACCGGTTTGTCAAGGGTGAGACCGACTACCGCGTGGGTGGATACCCTACGGAATATTTTTCGCCCGAATATGCCGAACGCGGCTCAAAGGTTGTTGAGCAACGCCTCAACCTCACCGACGAGCAGGCAACATGGCTCTTCTGCGAACTCGAGCGGCTATGCCTCCCCGAAAACTGCGAATACCGCTACAACTATGTGCGCAACAACTGCGCCACGCGACCGCGCGACCTCATCGAGCAGGCCGTAGGCGGACTGAAATATCCAGCACCTGAGGCAGAAAATGCCACCTACCGCGACCTGATGCGCAGTTACAGCAAGAACTACCCTTGGCATCAGTTCGGCATCGACCTCGCTCTCGGCTCAGGCATCGACCAGCCGCTCACCACACGCGAGCAGATGTTTGCCCCCATCATCCTTATGCACGAAATGGCAGGCGCAACGCAGGCCGACGGCAAGACAAAGATTGTAGCCGCGACGTCGAACCTCGTTGAGGGAAGCGAATCGCCTACACTGCCGCCCACGCCGTTCCTGCTGTCACCGCTGTTTGTGTGCTGGCTCGCGCTGGCGCTCATTGTCGCCGTTTCCCTGCTCGACATCAAGCGGCTGTCCACCACACGATGGGTCGACACCCTGTGGTTTACCCTCACCGGACTGCTGGGCTGCCTGCTGTTTTTCCTCATCTTCGTGTCGCAGCACGAAGCCACATCGCCCAACTGGCTGGGATTCTGGCTCAACCCGTTCTGCCTGTTTGCCGCCGTTGCCGTGTGGATAAAATCGGCAAAAAAGTGGTTATATTCATATCATTTTCTTAACTTTGCGCTTGTTTTGATACTGATGGCCGGCTGGTGGGCAATTCCACAGAGCGCCAATGCGGCATTTTTCCCGCTAATGCTTTGCAGCATAGCCCGTTCGGCATCATATATCATCATCTACCGAAGATGCGTAAAAAGAAGCAAGTAAATAGGCTGATATCATCGATGATATTTTCGCTCGTAGCGATGTCTGCATTGTCGCAGGTGTCGGGCGGGCGACCCACTCTCATTGTGGGCATATCCATCGACCAATTGCGCAACGACTATCTCGACCTTCTCCAGTCGCAATTCGGCAACGGCGGCTTCAAGCGCCTGATGCAGGACGGAGCGAAGTTGGAGACCGTGGTCTTCGACATGGCGCGCCTCGACAAGGCAACGTCGACCGCCGTAATCTATACCGGCACCTATCCAAACATCAACGGCATCACTGGTGTAAAGACCTACAACGAAGACTCGCGCCGCATCACCCTCGCGCTCAACGAC
>CAVAOU010000352.1:0-2413 GCA_963590085.1 Senegalimassilia sp.
GACAACGTACTGTGGTATGTAGCGCAGTGTCTCATCTACGCCGGATCTGTCTTCGGCGTAGCCATGGTCATTGCCACCAAGTTCGGAGAGATGCGCAACTATATCAACGATAAACTCAATCATCCGCACAATGAGAAAGATTAACTACATCGCCCTGCACTGCACGGCGGGCAACCAGGCGGCCACCGTGGCCGACCTCCTCAAAGAGTTCCGCGACACCAAGCGCTGGAAAAATCCGGGCTACCACTATGTCGTCACGGCCGACGGCGTTATCCACCAACTCCTCGACGATGCACTGGTCTCCAATGGCGTCAAGGGCTACAACCACTGCACCGTCAACGTGGCCTACACCGGCGGCATCAACCTTGCCTCCCGCAAGGCCACCGACAACCGCACCGCCGCACAACGCGCCGCCCTCCGCACCGTTGTCAAGACTTTGCACAGCCGCTACCCCAAGGCTATCATACAAGGCCACCGCGATTTCCCGGGCGTAGCCAAGGCGTGCCCATCGTTCGACGCCAAGGCCGAATATGCCGACATTCAATCTCTTTGAACACCGTTCAATCATCATTCAATACACACATGAACAAAGCATTTTACATCGCCCTCATCCTCTTCCTCGCGGCCTGCGCCACAAGGAAACATTCCGTCACGCAGTCCGACACCATGCAGACCGTGACCGCCAACACCGCCACACGAACCACCGTCACCGACTCCGCCCTCGCCGTCCTCTCCGAGGTCTACGACCGCGACTCCATGTCGCTCTCCTGGTCGTTCGCCCTCATCACCGACTCCACGGGCCGACCGCTCTACGGGGCAAAAATCATCAATGGCAGTCGATCATGGGCGCGCTCCTCCCGACAAAATACCCTAAAATCGGTCTCCCTCTCCGATACCGACACCGCCACCCGTGCCGACACCACTACAATAAAATCGGCACGCACCGAGACGCGCACCAAGCGAAGCCAACCGCCCGACGTGCTTATCTTCATTCTCCTCATCGTGGCGGCAGCCGCTGCCCTCACCATTATAAAAGCCAAAAAACTATGAACGTTATCGTAAAAGACGGGCAGACGCTCGCCGACATCGCCATTCAGGAGTATGGGGCTTTCGAGGCTCTGCCAGCACTGGCACTCGCCAACAACTTGTCCTTGTCCGACATCCCCGCACCGGGCACCGCCCTAACACTCCCAGAGGCCACCTACAACCGCGCCATGCAGCAGTATTGCAAGGCGCGCTCGGTATCACCAGCCACCGCCCGCGACAACTCCGGCCTGCGTCTCGGCATCTTCACCCGACAGTTCCAAACGCAATTCCAATAGGCTATGAACATCATCAACCTTCTCCCGCATCCACACCCCATGCCCACGCCCGACGGTTTTTCCGTAGACAACGTCGCCTCCGAAGAACTCGCCGACATCACCCAGACCAATGCGCTGGGCATCCCCATGGTGCAACCCCTCCGCTTCCAGTTGGATGAGCAGGACTCCGAAGAGTGGCTCTTTCCCAACGAGCCTATGGTCTCTGTCTCGGGTGGTCAGTCGCTCGTCCGCCGCAATGTTTCAAAGGGCCGTGTGCGCGGCACTATCAAGGAGCGGTGGGCGCAAAACGACTACACGGTCTCTATCAATGGCTTCCTCTCCACCGCCGACGGGTCTTATCCCTCGGCCGATGTAGCGCGGCTCCGTGCTTTCTGCGAGGCGGGCTATGTACGGTGTCTCTCGCCGCTGCTCGAGGTCTTCGGCATCTCGCGGCTTGTCATTGAGTCGTGGGACATGCCTTTCACCGCCGGCTCGGCCAACCAGAACTTTTCCATCACCGCCTACTCCGACGATATATACAAACTCATCCTCTCCGCCGAGGACATCAAACTCTGACACGACCATGGCTGCAAACAAAACCAATTTCGACCGCCGCGACATCGCCAAGTCGCTCTTCATCAACGGAACCTTTACCCAAGAGGAAATTGCCGACAAGGTGGGTGTCACCCGACAAACCGTAGCACGCTGGATTCGCGACGGGAAATGGGATGATCTCAAAGCCTCGCTCACCATAACGCCAGCACAAATCCTCGCCGGGCTCAACCGGCAAATCGTCGAAATCAACAACAATATCAACGCCCGTGAGGAAGGTCACCGCTTCGCCACCGTGCCCGAGGCCGACACCCTCGCCAAACTCGCATCGGCCATTAAGAAGATTGAATCCGACGTGGGCATCGCCGACATCGTCGATGTCTCCATTCGCTTCACCAACTGGCTGCGCCCCCTCGACCTCGACATGGCCAAGAAGTTCTCCGAACTCCTCGATGCATTCCTCAAAGACCAGATGCACTGAATCAGCACCACAAGCCACGTAGGGGCAACACCGGACGGAAGCAGTCCACAAGCCCCGTAGGGGCGGCATAGTATAGGAT
>CAVAOU010000353.1:0-2405 GCA_963590085.1 Senegalimassilia sp.
CTCTTGCTGTAAAAAAAGCGAGGTCGTACAGCGAATGTACGACCTCTTTTTCCCTTTTTATAGTATTGGCATTGAGCCTAAAGTCAATACCGGCACTGTGGTACGATATATTATATTTTACTTGCTTCTTTATAGTATGCGTCCATATCAAAATTAAGATATTTTTCTGGAACTTTGGCACCAAGGTAATCATACAATGGCTTAACTTTTTCCAATGACGCACTCCACGGCTTGTTGTAGCGGTCTCTGATTGACTGGATTAAAAGATGTTCCAATCTATTGTTCAGAAACTCAATTGCTTCTTCTTCTCTGCCCAACGTTTTAAGCCTCGCAATTTCAAACTGGTCATTTAATGGGGTTGTAGGTTCGCCGTAAAATTTTTTTCTCAATTTTTTAACATCATCGGTCATTATTAAAAGTTTAAAGAAAAGGATGATGTTTAACACGGCAACGATAACTGAAATAAATACGATGAATCCGTCCATAAAAGTTGATTTTTAGTGTTTTTGATTATTGATTAATTGCCACAAATATAACATATCATCTTCAAAGATGCGTCTTTTATGGCAAAGAAATTCATAATTAATTTCGTGTTATAAAACAAGTTCGCCATGTCACTTTCTCAATACAACCTGCATCTGAAGGGCTTTGTCGGCGGCGCCGACTTCGACCGCAACTACGTCGACTACATCCTTGCCAAGAACGACGGCAAGGACGTGTCGGTGCTCATCGACTCGCTCGGCGGGTCGCTCTCGACGGCGCTCTCCATCGCCGCCGCCTTCCGCAACCACGGCGCGGTATCAGTCCATTTCGTCGGCATGAACGCCTCGGCCGCCACCATCGCCTCGCTCGGGGCGGCACACATCTCGATGGACCGCAACGCCATGTACCTCGTACACAAATGCTCGCAGGACTTCTTCGAGTGGGGGTCGCTCAACGCCGACCAGTTCCGCTCGCTCATCGCCGACTGCGAGAAATGCGCCCAGGATCTCGACAAGCTCGACCTCAATGTGGCGCAGATGTACGCCACCAAGTGCCGCAAGGACGCCAAAGACCTCCTTGCGCTGATGCAGTCCGGCGGATGGCTCTCCGCAGCCGACGCCCTCGAATGGGGCTTCGTCGATGAGGTCACCGACCTCGACGGAGAGAAAGCGCCGCGCCTCACCGACGCCACCGCCTCGGCGATGGTCGCCGCCGGGATGCCGCTACCCGACATCACCGTGGAAGGCAGCGACACTTTTATGCGCTTCTTCGAGCGCCTCGCCGCCATGTTTACAGGCAAACCCAAACCCAAAACACCGATGAATAAAGTCTACACACACCTCTGCGCCATGCTCCACACCGAGGGCATTGCGCTCACCGACGGCAACGCCTCGCTCACCGAGCAGCAGCTCGACACTATCGAGGCCGCACTTGCCGAACGCACAGCCGCCGTCGACGGCCTCACGGCACAACTCGATGCCCTGCGCCAGTCGCCCGCCGAAGCCACCACCACCGTGGTCGACGACACCGCCCGCAATCCCCGTCAGCCGAAGTCGGCCGTCGAGGAATACTGCGACGCGTACAACTCCGCACGCGCCCTCTACGACGCACTCCGCTAACACACCTAATCCGCAAAAGTATATGTCAACCTACCGTACCAACAGTTCCGGCCAGTTCACCTGGACGCTCGAGTCGTTCCAGGAGGCCGCAGTGAAATACCGCAAGGATCTCCTCATGCTGCCGATTATCGGCATCGAGGAAACGCTCAAGTATATGACCGCCCGCCCGGGCATCCGCTATCAGGAGCGCGTGGGCAACCTCACCGGCGACGCACAGTTCGTGCCCTACAACGCCAAGGTCTCGACCGACTACGACCTTAATATCGACTTCCGCACCCTCAGCACCCACTTCGGCAAGGTCGTTACCCGCTTCGAACCCAACACCGCCATCTCGACGGTGCTCGGCACGGGTGCCACCAAGGGCGACGGACAGATGCAGACACCGACGGCGCTGCACGTGCTCAGCCTCATAGCGAAGAACCTCTCGGAGCATCTCAACGACGCCATCTGGAATGCCGAGCGCAATGCCAACGGCACCACCACCGGAGAACTCTTCACTGGCTTCGACACCATCACCAAGCAGGAGGTCGCCGAAAACAACATCTCTTCCGCAAACGGCAACTATATGAAACTCACCGAGGAAATCACGGCGGCTAACGCTGTCGACGTGGCGAAGCAGATAATGTGGAACCTCGACCCGCGGCTCCGCTCGCAGGACTGCTACCTCTACTGCTCGCAGGACTTCCTCGACAAGTACAACGAGGGTTACCTGCTCACCCACGGCGGCATCCCTTACAACACGCAGTACTACCAGCAGTCCGTCGAAGGCTCCGGCGGCAAACTCGTCTTCGCTCCGCTCTACAA
>CAVAOU010000354.1:0-2389 GCA_963590085.1 Senegalimassilia sp.
CGCCACAACCGTGCCGTCGCTGCGGAGCACACGGTAGGTGACCTTCGTTGGATCAAACCAGCCGCCACGCGAGCCTGTGGTCGGTGCCGTCCAGGCAATCGCCGCACTGCCGTCCACATCCTTGATTGTAAGGTTGCCCACAGCACCAGGCACATCGACGCCGACAAATGCCGACACCTTGGCATCGGCGCCCTCGCCTGCAGTGTTGGTTGCCACGACGCGATAGGTGTAGACGTCGCTGCCGTCCATCGTCTCGTCGGTCCACGACTTGGCAGCGCCCGGCTGTACCTCTGCTATGCTGTAGACCGCCTCGGTCTTGTCAGAGCGGTAGATGTCGATGGTCATCGGCGTTTCAAGTGTGCCGCCCTTGGCGTCGACCTTCGGTGCGGTGAACGCCACTGTGGCGTTCATCGCGCCCTGCGCGCCTGCAGTGACCGAGAGATTCTGTACCGCTGCAGGCACACTGTTGCTCACCTCGGAGATGCCGAAATTGTCGATGGTCAGCGACCAGCCTTTCTTGCCGTCGCTGTAACTGTAGAAGCCCACATAATAATATCCGTCGGCGGCAACGCTGAACACGATGCTCTGCGTTTCGCCGGTCTTGTTCTGATAGTTGGGATAGTCCTTCAGCACGGTCATCCCACTTGCCGTCGGCTTGGAGCCGATGGCCACCTTGAAGTTCTCGTAGTATTTTGTATAGTTGCTCGACTTGCTGAAGAAGGTGAGTTTGTAGGTCACACCGCTCTGCAAAGCGATTTTCGGACTTATAGCCCAGTCGTCGCCCGATATGTAGTCATTGTTGTAGTTGTAGAACAGCGCCTGGTTTTTGTATTCCCATTTCGAACCGCCATTGTTGTCGATGATGGTCCATGCGTCGAAATCGTCCTGTGTGGCGAACTGCTCGACAAACGGCACCACATAGCCGTCGCCCACTGAAATCTTATTTGACGCCACAGGGGCGCTGCTGCCCTTCCCCGTGAACGCCGACACCTCATAGTAGGCCGTCTTCTGGTTTTCCGGCACCGAAGTGTCGACAAATTGGCAGTCGGCACACGCCTCTGCCACCACTGTCTCGTCGGGATAGCGCACCACCTTGTAGCGCAGCGAGGCGGCATCAAATTTTCCGCCATTCGCGCCTGCGGCGGGTGCTGTCCACGACACCTTTGGTTTGCCGTCGACCGTCTCAGCCACCACATCGGTTGGCGATGCCGGCACGTCCTCGCCTGTCCATGTCGTTGTCTCGGCGATGTTACCACGCTCGGTAGCGTTGGCGGCGGTTACGGCAATCTTGTGCGAGCCCTCGGCGAGGGTGATTTGCGCCGATGTTGCGCTGGCGCCCGGCTGGATGTTTTCCACCACCGTGGCGAGTGCGCCATCAACCTCCACGATAGCCATTATCGGCTCCGTGAGAGCCGCACCGTTGACGGTCTTTGTCGGCGCGTCGAAACTTACGGTTGCCGTAGTGGCGAAGTCCGACGTGTAGTTAACGGCGATATTGGTCACCGCGTCGGGAGCCGTTGCCGGCACTTGCGTAGCCATAGCAAAGAGTCCGGCGATAGCCTCGTTGTTGGGATAGTCCATTATCTTCGTGGCCTTGCCTGTGGCGGTATCAATACTGAACAGGCCGCCGCGGAGGTCCTTGCTCGATGTGCCTTCATAGGTGGCCGACCAGTAGAGCACGCCATCGGTGCCGAAAGCCATCGAACTCACGCCATAGTCTTCTGGTAAGACTGGATACAGTCCCGTTCTGCCAATCTGCTCATACGCACCAGTCTTCTTGTCGATTTTAATAAGCCAACTTGATGCACCCCAGATGCCGTAGAGTTCGCCAGCGGAATTGAACGCCAACGCCGTGATGTCGCGGTCCATGGTCTTGATATTGGTAGCCTCGCCGAGCGAAGTGCTGTAGGAGCAGAAGCGGTTCCAGTACTGGTCGTCCTCGTTGTAGAACGCGCCGTAGACCTTGCCCGTCGTGGGGTCGTAGGCCAACGCCGAAGCGAGGTTCACCATATCGGTCTCCTCGTTGCGCGAGCGCGACCACGTTGTGGCGGAGTATTCCTGCACATAGACCTTGTAGGTGTTGCGATCGAGAGCAAGGGCATAGAGGGTGTTGTTGACCTTCGTGGCGGAGATGATGTTGAGCATATAGTCGTTGCCGTTGATTTTGGTCAACGCGCCGCCCTCGCGGGCTTGGATAGAGTATGCGCCTGGGGCGTTGGTGCCCGACAGCCACGCGTCGCTATACACCATTATGCCGCCGAGCATTGTGTTTGGTCCAGGTATCGAAACCGAAGATTTTTCGGGATTAGTAACAAATGCCATCGACGGCTTTATGCCGGGTAGCCTCGACTGAGAGCGCTGCCGCAACGGGGTGCGTTGCTCCGAGCGC
>CAVAOU010000355.1:0-2379 GCA_963590085.1 Senegalimassilia sp.
CTATAACCCTACGAAGGCTCTCACCTTGTCGGCATCGCTCACTGATATAGGCTTCATCCACTGGAAAGGTGAGATGAACACTCTCGACCCGATACCGTTCTTTTTCGACGGTTTCCATCACATCCTTTCGGAGGAGGATGAAGACGGCGGCGCATCGGAAATCAGCGGCGAGGTCGACCAACTGAAGGAAGACCTGAAGGCGCTCCTGCACTTTCAGGGCGAAACCAGCGCGAAGCGTACGCAAATGCTCCGCACCACGCTCAACCTCGCAGGCGAATACAGCATCCTCAACGACAAGATTGGCTTCGGCCTCCTGTCGTCGACATGCTTCAGCACGCCGAAAATCTGGACCGAACTTATGGCATCGGCCAATTTCCGCCCCACGCGGTGGTTTAATGCCACGGTCAACTTCTCGACGTCAAACCTCGGCCACTCCCTCGGAGCGCTGATCAACTTCTGCCCGAAGGGCTTCAACTTCTACATTGGCTCGGACTACATCCCGTTTAAATACGCCAAGCAAGGAGTCCCCATCTCGACGGCAAAAATCAACCTCTTCCTCGGCATGGCAATAACCTTCAACCACTCAAAGTAGATAAAAAACGCCCCAACACAGCGGCAAGAATAATAGGCCAGCGACCTGTTTTTCGTGCCGCTGTGTCGTGCTTATACATTGAAACTTTTTATATCAATTTAATTATTATTTGTTTCTTGAAAAACAGAATCGCTTGAAATTTATCGACAGATTATTTGCATTTGTATATAAGTCCAATTATCTTTGTGGCGTAACTTAAATCATAAGAATATGAAGAAGTCTATCATTTTTTTTATTGCCATTATTTGTCCCTTATGTCTGATAGCCCAACAGACGGACAGATACAGTGATTACAAATTGAAAATCGATTCGATTTTTCAGTACATTGACCTTAGTTCACTTGAAACAGGAATCCTTCTTGACCACGGATTCACTATGATTGACCCAGCCGTTTACAATGGAATTGAGAACGACACCGTCTATTCCGATAAGGGAATGCTTAAGGCTTTGTACGCAGGCCTCTTGGACTCAAAAGTGAATGAGAACTGCCAATTGGAGAGTACAGAAACCATGCTCCCTAAAATTTCCGATGCAGAAAACATCTCTGTTCTTTATGTAGCCTACAATAGCCTGTCTGAGTCTGAATTCAATCGAGGGGCGCTATATCTTGAAGACGGCAACTTAGTTTACAAACAAACAATAATTATCAAACACTAAACGGCTATGAAAAAAATTTTATTATTGATATTATTCGTATTCACTATATCAGCAACTGGCCTGGCGGAAGAATGCGATTCGATTTCGGCACGAGATTCACTTACGATTACGAGATACCAAAAGAACAGGACTATGCGAGGTCTCAAAACATTTGTCGATTTTGGCTATCAGTGGGGATTAGGGGAAGACGAAGAAGAAGGCCTATTCGCCAATCCTTACAATTTCGACAAAGTAGAAGCATCGGCATCAATTGGCAAGCAATTCAACAACTTTGTGTTTTTAGGAGGTGGCGTTGGTCTTGATGTGTTTTTCGGGCACAACAAAGTACGCTTCGGAGCGCCAGTATACGGTAATTTAAGGATTAATCTTCTAAATGATAAGCGAGTTATGCCGTTCCTCGATTTTCGCATTGGATACAGTGTCGGGCAAATAGACGGCATATACTTATGCGGCCTGTTCGGTATAAGATACAAATTGTCAAACAAATATGCCATTTCGTTAGCCTGCCAATATGATATTAGTTCTAGCCTTGACCTCGACTTGGGAGAAGACTCATTTCCTGACAATCTTGGATTTAAAGTAGGCTTTGAATTTTAACAATAAAGGCAATGAAAAGAATTATAATAGGCGCAATACTTATGATGACCTCATTGGCGGGAGTTGCGCAACAAAACACTACGGAGGACGTTCGTTCGATTCTCAACAAATACAGTATGCGCGGCTACCGGGCATTTTATGAAGTGGGGTACGGTGCAGCGCTATACCCGTCAGAAGATTACACTGGAGATTTGCTTGAAATCGGCACGTCACAGGGGTTCCAATTCAGTAATTCTATTTACTTGGGCGGTGGCGTTAGTTTCAACAACTATTTCAGTGATGGCACCACATATTTTGAAGTGCCGGTGTTTGTTGACTTCCGGTGGAACATTATCAACAAGAAGATTACGCCCTACGTCAATCCGCGTTTTGGCTACGGCTTTGGTGTTTTGAGAGGAGGTTTTATCAAAGCAACGATTGGAGTGCGGATTGGACTGAAGAATAGGCATGCCATGAATGTCGGCATATCCTATACTTCGCAAGACGACAATCACGAAAACGAATGCAAGGATCAGACCAACGCTGGAATCACA
>CAVAOU010000356.1:0-2379 GCA_963590085.1 Senegalimassilia sp.
GGCTGAGAGTTTGCCGCGGATAGGAATCTCCACGGAGGCCTGCGAGCCGTAAGCCAGTTCGCCGAAGTTGATTGTCGAATTGTTGGTAGGCGAAATCAGCGTGCCGTCGCCTATCGGAGGAAGGTCGTCGTCGGTGTAGGGTTTGCCCTTCATCGAGCCCCAGATGTATTCCACAAGGTTAGGATAGTCGATAAACGGGTTGCGGTTCGACTGCAACTTGTAGACCTCATCGTTGCGAGCGCGCTCCTTGTCGCTCACCGGATCCTCGCGGTGCCACTTCAGCAGCATGTCGATTGCCCATCCCTGCATCGACGGGTAGGAGCCCGACTGTGCGATGTAGGTGTAGCGCCACGAAAGGTTCTGGTAGCAGGTCACCATGTAGAAATACGTGCGGGCAAAGTCGCCCTTGTATTCGTCGGCAGGCTCAAACACATAGCGCGCGCCGCCGCCCTGGCCCGACACGGGGTTGCCCACCTTCACCAAGCCGTTTTCAAATGTAACTCCCGACTCCGACACCTCGCCGAGCGGATAGTTGCTCTTCGCCATGTTGGCGTCGCCGTCGGAGGGATAGAGGTGGTTGAGGTCGGTGTAGGCGCCCACACTCGTGTCGCCGCCCCACCAGCTTTTCGGGAAACTGTGTTCGCGGTTCATGCCGCTCCAGCCCTTGCTCACATAGCGCTTGGTGTTGGAGTACATGTCCCACCATGTGCCGTCGCTGCGCACGTCGGTGTAGCAGAACGACTGCAGGAACAGTCCGATGTAGTCGTTGGTAGAATGCTTGCTCACAATCTCGTAGAGTTTGTTCTTGAGGTCAGCATCAGTCAGTCCGGAAATCGAACTGTAGTAGCCGGCAGGCGCCGATGCGCATGCCATCATTGCCGTCATGGCGGCTATGACCGTGATGAAAAAATTTCGCATTTTTGGGTTTTGCATTAGTAGTAAGTTTGCAAAGATAACAATAAATTGCACCCTATGCAAGCACTGATTCGAAACAGTCAATACCGAGTTTTTCCTCAATATTGGCAATGCTCTTGAACGAAAGGTTCTCGGTGCCCGACAACAGTTTGCTCACGTATTGCGGACTTACGCCCAACTGCTGGGCAATGTCGGCCCGCTTCAGGTTGTTGGCTTGCATATAGTCAACAATAGCGAGCGCAACCTTACGCGACCAACGGAGCCAACCAGCATTTTCTCTTCGCCATTTGGCATTCTCCACAAACCGTGATGGCGTTTCGCTCTTGTGTGACTCAAGAAATGTCAATGCATCGTTTTTCATAATAAATCCTCCTCGTTTATCAATTCTACGAAACTATTTTTATCATACACTCCGTTTGCCTTCAAGAAGGCTCTGCAACGGTTCAGTTTGTCAAGTTCCGACGGATAGCATACACACGTAGCCAACTTGCATGGCGTTTTCTATCCCAATTTCGGGCTTTCTCTCGACTCAGTTCCGAAGCCATTGCATCCGCAACACCAAGAGGCTTGAACAAGTCGTCAAGATTTTCAGTATACGGGAATTCAAGAATCAATTCTTCCAGCACATCAGCATCTTCCAGTGTGTCGTTGATGGCTTGTGATATACGCTCAATATGGAAAAAACCTTTAAGATCATCAAAATTCTTGGTAAAGAAGTCCAACAGATATTCGGAATTGTACCACTTGTTGAACAGTTCCGTAAGTTCATCATCTTCTTTGCCTTGATGCTTAACAGCCCAAAGATGGTCATAATTTTCTATAATCCGGACAAACTCCATATTTCAGATTCTCTTATTCTCCACAAAATTAGAAACTATAACGCAAATATGCAACTTATAAGTTGCGGATTTGCGCTTTTTCTCTTTTTTGCGAGGGGCGGAGGGGGGGAGAGGATAATTTTGCTGGAAAAAACTATGGCAACAATTGCGAAATACGACGGATTTGTAGCGCTCACCGAGGCGCAGATGCTTGAGGAGTGGAAAAAACGCCGAGGATTTTATGCCGGCGTGCGGTCGTGCGACGTAGAAAGGGACGACGGTGTAGATCTCGACGGAGTGCTTCAGCGGGAATATGGCAACTGGTACGCGCGACTCCTGCGCGAGGCGCCAGCGGAGATGCTCCCTATCGAGGACATTGCCGGCGAATGCACGGTCAGCGTCGACACTCGCTGCGTGGCTACTGTCACCCTGCCCTACCGCGCCATAAGGCCGCTGTCGCTACGTCTCGAGGGCTGGCAAGCGAGCGTTGATACGTTTTGTGCGCCCGACTCCGACGATGCTCTGGCGCAGCTTAGCGAGTGGACGCAGGCTGGCTGCGAGCGCCCAGTGGTGGTGGCTGGCCCGCGGTGGCTTAAGGCCTACAGCGCACCCACTGCCGACGCCTCAATCGAAAGCCTCCAGGCGG
>CAVAOU010000357.1:0-1680 GCA_963590085.1 Senegalimassilia sp.
ACCAGGCAAAAAGCTTGTTGAGCAACATCTACTATCAATTGGATATGGATACAGAGCTTGATGCATTGAGCCACTAATCTAACTGATGTCAATCATAAAAAATGCACTCACATTTAGTGAGTGCATTTTTTATTGTCCACCGGAAAAGATGGCTGTGCTTATTGCAATTTTTTGATTATCTCTTCAATCGTGAGTTCCTTCTGTTCTCCGACCGACATGTCGCGAAGAGTTATAGTGTCGTTTGCGAGTTCTGTTTCTCCAACGATAGCAACATAAGGAGTGTTGTTGTCATTTGCATAACCCATTTGCTTTTTCATTTTAGCAGATTCTGGATACAGTTCACAAGAGATGCCGGCAGCCCTCAAAACCTTGATATGCTTAAGAGAAGCGATGGCTTCTGCTTCGCCAAAGTTGACAAACAATAGAGTAGTGCCTGTTTGTGTGTCGGCTGGATATAAATCCAGTTGATTGAGCACATCGTAGATGCGGTCAGCGCCGAAAGAAATGCCGACTCCTGAAACTCCTTGCAGTCCGAACACTCCTGTAAGGTTGTCGTACCGACCGCCACCTGTAATACTGCCAATCTGCACATCGTTAGCCTTTACTTCTATGATTGTGCCTGTATAATAATTCAAGCCACGGGCAAGCGAAACATCCAAGTCAAGAGTTGCGAGTATACCAATTTCGTTGGTCTTTGCTATGACAAATTTCAATTCTTCAATACCATTTTTGCCTATTTCTGAATTTGCCAGCAGAGATTCAAGACTATTTAATTTCTCTTCGTTTGTACCAGACAAAGTCAACAATGGTTGCAACTGATCAATGGCTGACAGAGAAAGGCCCTTCTCAAGCAATTCGGCATTTACGTTCTCTATACCTATTTTATCGATTTTGTCGATTGCGACAGTAATATCGACAATCTTCTCTGGAGCTCCGATAACTTCAGCGATGCCGGAAAGCACTTTCCGATTGTTAAGTTTTATGGTAATATTAATGCCGAAGCGTTTGAACACGTCATCGATGATTTGCAGCAAGTCTATCTCATTTAGCAACGAGTCTGTCCCAACAATATCGGCATCACATTGGTAAAACTCGCGGTAGCGGCCTTTTTGTGGTCTATCAGCTCTCCACACAGGTTGAATCTGGAAACGCTTAAATGGGAATTGCAATTCTGCCCTGTGTTGCACGACAAATCGAGCAAAAGGCACTGTCAAGTCATAACGCAGGCCTTTTTCACAAAGAGCATTTGTCAAACGAGGACAGTTACGCTCTAACAATTGCTCATCTGAAGCGTTTTTCAAAAAGTCTCCAGAGTTGAGAATTTTGAAGAGCAATTTGTCGCCTTCATCACCATATTTACCCATGAGGGTAGATAGGTTTTCCATTGCCGGAGTTTCAATCTGGCGGAATCCATGGAGGGCAAATACGTCTTTTATGGTGTTGAATATGTAATTACGCTTCGACATCTCTGCGGGGGAGAAATCGCGCGTTCCTTTTGGAATAGACGGTTTTTGTGCCATTTGATTTGAATTTAGAATTTGCATACAAAATTAGCGAAATAATTTGTAATAGCCATTGTTTCTACTGTAAGGTTATTTGATGAAAGCAAATAACATGGTTCGTCCAGCAAACGGCATATCTCATACAATAACTGCGGTACTTCACACAATTGGCATTTTG
>CAVAOU010000357.1:1690-2366 GCA_963590085.1 Senegalimassilia sp.
CCAGTCCTTATATTTGCATAAAATTATTAACGAGCATTAATGACTAATGATAGAAAAAAGAAGTTTGTTTGTAGGAACAAATTTTTCGGACAGCACTAATCATAAATTAACTGAGCACAATTTGAAAAGACAATAATGGAAAGACTAAAAATTTCTACATCGGTGGGACTATTCAGAGTCCCGACGGAAGATATTGCCTATATAGAGGCTTCCGGTAACTACTGTGACGTGCATCTCTTCAATGGAGAAGTGATGACAATGACGTTCCAGTTGCATTATTTTGTGGAAGCTCTGAGCAAGTTGAAATGGAATTTCTTTGCTCGTGTAGGCAAAAGCTTGATTGTGAACAAAAATTTTGTTTACGCAATCAGCATTCCAGGTCAGACGCTAAAACTGATGGATCACCGCATGTGCCAAGGATTTAAATTGAAGGCATCAAAAGATGCACTGAAGGAGTTGAAAACCATTTTGGAGCAGGAAGGAGACAACAAATGAAACGTATGGAAGACAACAAAATACAGGAGAAGCCAATCTTTATGATCGAAGATTCAGACAATAACGCTTCTTCTCAAGAAATGCTCGAGGAACCAATCATTACCATAGAGAGCGATTACGACATGGCAAGCTTTGCACCATCCGTCGTCGTGAAAAATCGGGGTAGAGTGAACCCCTGGTG
>CAVAOU010000358.1:0-2365 GCA_963590085.1 Senegalimassilia sp.
GTTGCTTGCTGCGAATATTGTCGGATGTCGCTGCCGAGACAAACGATGACTTCTGCTGTGTGGCGGTAGCCTTGCGGATGGTTTTCTTCAATTTGTCCAACGGTACCTTCGACTTGAAAATGCCCATCGTCACTATTGCATTTTTGCCCTCTATTGCCGAGATTTCGCCAACGGAATTGCTTCCGTCGATAGTTACCGTATCGCCAACCTCGAAGGTCTCTTTCACCTCGACAGGTTTCGGCTGGGATTTGTCATGCTTGTTTTTCTTGTGTCGGTTCAGTTTTGCCGACAGTTCCTTGAGACGGTTATCGGTAGCATCGTCGCTGCCGTCCTCGGTAAGTCGTTGCTTCAGTTCTTCAATCTGTCGGCGCACCTCCTTCGTGCGTTCCTTTTCTGCCTGCGCCTTCTTGATTTCGTGGATGGCGTTCTCAATTGATGCGTTGCTGTTCGACAAAATCTCTTTGGCTTCCGACTTCGCTTCCTTGAGGATTAATTGTCGGTCCGTGATGAGTTTCTTGATATTGTTGTCGTACTTCTCCACCAGTTCGTCAAGTTTCTTGCGCTGCAGGCGGATGTCCTGACGCTTGTTTTGCCAGTAGCGGCGGTCGCGGGCAATGTCGAGCAAGTACTTGTCCATGTTGATGTACTCTGAGCCCACAAGTTCTTCCGCATACGAAATCACCTCGTTCGGAATGCCGATTTTGCGGGCAATCTCTATGGCAAACGAACTGCCCGGTGTGCCTATCGACAACTGGAACAGCGGTTGCATCAGGTTGCGGTCGTAGAGCATGGCGCCGTTGATTATGCCGTCGGTCTCGTTGGCATAGTTCTTGAGGTTCTGGTAGTGGGTGGTGATAACGCCGAATGCCCCCGACTCGTTGAGTTGCTTCAGGATTGCCTGTGCCATGGCGCCACCAATCTGCGGCTCCGTGCCGCCGCCGAACTCGTCGATGAGGAGCAGGGTAGACGCGTTGGAATGGCGCATGAAGTAGTTCATGTTTGACAGGTGGGAACTGTAGGTACTAAGTTCGTTTTCTATCGACTGCTCGTCGCCGATGTCGATGAATATGTTGTCGAAGATGCCGAAGTGCGAATTGGAATAGACCGGCGGTAACACTCCGCATTGAAGCATGTACTGCACGATGCCTACAGTTTTGAGGCAAACCGATTTACCTCCGGCATTAGGACCGGAAATCAGCAATATGTGGTTGTTGTTGTCGAGTTTTATGCTGAGAGGAACCACCTTCTTGCCCACCTTGTTGAGCGTGATGAAGAGCACTGGATGGATGGCGTTGTACCACTCAATCTCCTGCCCGCGTGAGATGCTCGGCATCGTGGCGTCAATCTCGTCGGCAAACAGAGCCTTTGCACGGATAAAGTCGAAGATGCCGATGGTCTGGTAGAAGGCAGCCAAGTCGGAGAGGTGAGGGCGGATAACGTCGGATGCCATTATCAGGATGCGCACGATCTCTTTGTGGATGTCGGCCTCCAGTTCGCGTATCTGGTTGTTTGCCTCCACGATTTCTTCCGGCTCGATGAAATAGGTCTTACCCGTGGCCGACTCGTCGTGCACGATACCCTTCACGGCACGTTTGTGCATAGGCGCTACAGGAATCACGAGGCGTCCGTCGCGGATCGACGGCGTACAGTCCTTGTCGAGCATGCCGCTTTGCTTGTAGCGCGAAATCACCCGCTGCATCATGCCGTTTACGCTGCTCGAAACGGAAAACAACTTCCTTCGGAGTTCAAACAGTTCGGGCGACGCGTTGTCCTTGATGTTGCCGAACTTGTCGAGAATCGACTCGATGTGGCGTGCAATCTCAGGGAAGCACATTAGGCAGTCGGCAATCGACTTCAGCGACGGGTATGCCGCGCTCTTATCGTCATTGAAATATTCGCAGATTTCTGCGGCAGAATTTATGGTTTTGCCCAATTGGAAGAGTTCTCCCTCCGTGAGAAAGGAGCCGGCGGCCTTGATTCTCATGAGCGATTCCCTCAAGTCGTATACTGGCCCGTTGGGAAAGTCGTTGGTCGACTTGATGATGGAAAGGTATTCGTTGGTTTCTGTTAGCAGTTTCATTACCTGCTGGTAATTGTTAGAAAATGCCATAGCCTCGCATTCGCCTTTGCCCAAGGGATTGCTGCACTTTGAAACCAGGATGTTTCTGACGATGTCAAAACCGATTTTTGACTCTAAATTCTGCGGATAAATCACAATATTTCAAATTTTATGCGAAAATACAAAATATATTGTATTCACGCATAATCAATCGACGGCGGCATGCTGATTTACGGGTAGGCACAACCTATTAAACAAAGGTTAAAATCGGCAGAAGGAGGTCGGGGGTGCTTACTATGCCGATTT
>CAVAOU010000359.1:0-2359 GCA_963590085.1 Senegalimassilia sp.
GGAACGAGCAACGTATACCTCGCAATGAAGCACAATCTGACGCCTGTGGGAACTATGGCACACGAATTCATCTGTGCCATCGGAGGAATGTATGGTCCACAGATGGCCAACCACATTGCAATGAACCTTTGGCGCTCCACATTCCGTGGGGCTTTGGGAACATACCTATACGACAGTTACGGATGGGATATCTTCAGCCTCAACTTCTCAGAGGATTTTGCAAACCAATTCAAGGGTCTGAGAGTGGATAGCGGTGACAACTATGAGCAGTTGATGAAGATTGTTGATAAATACAAATCCCTTGGCATCGACCCACGCACCAAGCAGGTTATATTCAGCAATAGCCTCGACACAGACAAAGCCATCGAGATTCAGAAGTTCGCCAAAGACTATTGTCAACCATCATTCGGCATCGGCACGCACTTCACCAACGATTTTCCCGACTTGCGGCCGCTTAACATCGTAATAAAATTGGTGGCAGCAAAGATAACCGAGCAATGGAGTTTCTACAACGAAACTTGCAAACTCAGCGAAGATGCAGGCAAGCATACAGGCAAGCCCGAAGTGATAAAGCGATTCCTTGATGCTATAAATTTCAAGGCTTAACGTCTTTTCACAACATATTGTCTACTTTATATCGCCAATCAAATAATAATTAGTAACTTCAACGCCGAAAAAGATTTAATTTTTATAGCAATGAGAAATTTTATTAACGTAAACGATATTGGCGACTTGAAAGCCGCCGTAAAAGAAGCATTGGAAGTAAAAGCAAACCGTTTTGGGTTCAAGCATTTAGGCGAGAACAAAACACTTCTTATGATTTTCTTCAACTCCTCACTCCGCACACGTTTGAGCACCCAAAAGGCCGCTTTAAACCTGGGCATGAATGTCATTGTGCTCGATGTGAACCAAGGCGCCTGGAAACTCGAAACAGAGCGCGGTGTAATCATGGACGGCGACAAGCCGGAGCATTTGCTGGAGGCTATTCCAGTGATGGGTTGCTATTGCGACGTTATCGGCGTGCGCTCATTTGCCCAGTTCAAGAGCAAAGAAGACGACTATTCCGAAAAAATACTTAACCAGTTCATCAAATATTCAGGCAAGCCGGTGTTCAGCATGGAGGCAGCAACACGCCACCCGCTGCAAAGTTTTGCCGATTTGATTACCATTGAGGAATACAAGAAAAAAGAGCGGCCTAAGGTTGTCCTGACATGGGCTCCTCACCCCAAAGCACTTCCACAAGCAGTGCCCAACTCATTTGCAGAATGGATGCGAGCAGCCGACTACGACTTTGTCATCACACACCCTCACGGATACGAATTGGCAGAAGAGTTTACCGCTGGAGTGCCAATCATCTACGACCAGGACGAAGCCCTTCGCGATGCCGACTTCGTTTATGCGAAGAACTGGTCGGCATTTGCCGACCCTAACTACGGCAAGGTAATCAGCACCGACCGTTCATGGACCGTCACGACTGAGAAGATGGCACTGACAAACAATGCCTACTTCATGCACTGCCTGCCAGTGAGACGCAACATGATTGTAAGCGACGATGTTATCGAGAGCCCACAATCAATTGTTATCCCAGAGGCTGCCAACCGTGAAATTTCGGCAACAGTCGTTTTGAAACGAATTTTGGAATCATTATAATTTCTCCAATGAAAAGATTTATATCAGTTTTCGCCATGGCCTTAATCATTGGGGCATTTGCTTCGGCAGGCAACAGAGCCTGGAACGAAGGGCCGCTACAATGGTCCGACTTCCAAGGCAATCCAGCCATAAAGGCGACAACATCGTACTTTAAAGGTTTTCTAAAGATTGAAACTGACATAGATTTCCAAAACAAGTCGAAGACAAAACTAAACAGCGAGGCCACTTTTGCAACGCATGCGCTGGCATTGATGGACCGCAACGCCTCTTACACCGACACTATAAACCAGTCGGATCAACGCCTGCGCTACCATCAGTTGCAATTTGACATGCTCGAGATTGTGCGCCGCCGCCTTCAGGCCGATTTGAACTCAGGGATGGTCGGCATCGAAGCAGACTCCCGCGTGGCTTACTATCAGAGAGTCTATGAAGAACAGGTTGCCGACCTTGCGAAAGCCACAATAAACGGTAGCAACGACCAGAAATTGCAACAGTTTGAATATGCCACACGGAAGCAACTCGACGAATTCATGTTGCCGGCAGCCCCTGAGGTGAAGCCAGGCAACTGGATTGCCGGATGGTTTGTGGGCACAGGCTGTTTGATTCCAACGGGCGACATCGCCGAGCAATTGAACTATGCATGGCTATTCAACATCGGTCTCTACGGCGGTTATAAGCATTTCATTCTGAAAGCCGACATCTCCTACGG
>CAVAOU010000360.1:0-2348 GCA_963590085.1 Senegalimassilia sp.
GAAATGAAAAGGAACTTGTTCCAATTTTCATTTCCGAGGCGCAGCCTATCTTATTCAAAGATAACGCAACCAGTTAATTTTTAGGCTGAAAGCCTTAGTACTCCATAGCCCAGGGCAGCGCCCTGGGTAAGCCGAAACATGCGGATAGCGCGCTGTAGGCGCAACACAAATCACCATCGCCGCCACCAACGTTATCACCGTCGTTAGCGAAGTGTTGCCCTTACAGGGCGCAATATCTAATACGCTTTCACCCAGGGCGTTGCCTTGGGCTATGCAGTACCAAGGCTTTCAGCCTAGTCACGCCCGATGGCGGCATTTCTGTTTTTGTGTCGGCGCGCTCTTCCTCGCAAAAAGGTTGCTTGCAAGACGCACTCTTCCTCGCAATTTTCACCAATTTATTTTTGGGAAGTGGCGGTTGAAGGATTTCTTGTCGCCGACGAGGATTGGGCAGTAGCGCTTCACCAGATAGACCACGGCGAGCAGCGTGGCGGAGGCAATGAGGAAGACCAGTGTAAAGCCCAGCGGCGGCCACACGTGCAGATGGCTGTCGACCATGCAATAGACATAGCGCCAGCAACGCACCACCCCACCGTTGAGATAGTAGTAGATCAGGCTGTTTGCTCCGATGTAGCAGATGGTGTTGAGATGCCTGCTGTAGGCAAGGTTTACGAGCAGAAGCATCATTGCGATGCCCACGATGGTATAGACCATAAATAGCGGGAAGTTGGTCAGCGACTGGTTCCAGAACACGTTGTTTGTGGCGTTGTGGAGCACAACCTTCTCCACCCACATCAGCGCGGCGTAGACCGCCACCATCACCAGCAGCGACTTCCATTTGAGCAGATGGCGGAACAGGTGCTCATAGATGCGGTAGAAGAATCCCAGCCCGAAGAAAAACACCACGAAAAACGCCTTGTCGAGTTGGTAGGGCAAAATGTCGTCGGTGAGCGACTTTATAAAGATGCCTATACCCACGCTTATCACCATAAATGCGGCTATGGCCTTCAGGTTTTTCGTTTTTGAGAGTACAAAGGCAAACAGCAGTTGCGCCACGCCCAACGACACAACAAACCATGTGGCATAGCCGAGCAGTATTGTCTTCACACCCTCGATTATTGGAGTGTGGTTTGCCATGCACTTAGGCACAACGACTATGGTTGTGAAAATCAGATACGTCCAGACGATGCCGCGCAAAATCTGCTTCAGTTTCCGCTGCAGCGAAAACTTATGGTAGTCGGACGTGAAGACGTAGCCCGACAGAAAGAAGAAAAACGGCATGCGGAAAAAGGAGAAAATCTCTGCCGTGCCAGTGTCGACGATGGGCAGATATTCCTCGGTGTGGAACAACAGCACCAGCAGGATGCTTATGCCCTTGCCAAGGTCAACCCATTGCTTCCGTCCGTTGGAATCGTAGAGGTTGAGCATCAGCCTTTATTTGACCACAAGAATTTTTGTGACGCATCCGCTTGAATGGCCGTCCTCGTTTTGCGAAGCAAAGACGTAGTAGACGCCGGTATTTACGCGCGAGCCGTCGCTGTTACAGCCGTTCCACACAAACATGCCGCCGGTCGACCGTCCGGAGTAAAGCACATTGCCCATCGAGTCGGCAATCTTCACGAGCGAGTTGTCCATCAGTCCAGCGATGGTGATGTATCCGCTGTAGTCGGGGCGCACAGGGTTAGGATAGGCGTAGACGTCGCTGTAGTCGGCCTGCGAAGGCGATGCGTCGCTCTCATAAACGAGCGTGCCCTTCTTCGTGCCGATAAACACGCGGTTGTCGTCGGTGCTGCATTCCACAGCAGTGACGAGGTCGTCGGTGAGCGTAGAATTTTCGGTGGTGAAATGCTCAAGGATTTCGCTGCCGTCCGACTTCACAAGATACAGTCCCGAAGTGGTTGTGCCAATCCATTTGCGGCCTGCGCCGTCGATGGCTATCGACGAGACGCTGATACCGTCGAGCAGGTAGTCGGCGAGGTTGGTGCCGTCGTTGCGCGGCACTTTGATGCGGTTTATTGTCAGCGTGCCGTTGATGATGTTTGCCGGGTTATTGATTACGCACACACCAGTATTGGTGCCTAGCCAAATCTTACCATCGGAATCTTCAACAAGGCAGAAGATGTAGCCAATGTCGATGCTCTTGCCGTCCTGGTCTGTGTAGGACGAAAGGATCTTTAAAACGTCGTCGGAGGTGTCTAACGGAGTGTTGTTGGTGTCGATCACAGCCAACTTGGTTTTCCACACGTTGGAAACGCCAAGCACATAGCGGCCGCTCTTGGTGACGAGCATCTCGTTTTCGTAACTCATCTGAGTGTTATTGAGGCTATATGCGCTGAAGTCGTCCTTCGTAA
>CAVAOU010000361.1:0-2341 GCA_963590085.1 Senegalimassilia sp.
GTGCTGACATCGACGTTCAGGTTCTCGAAATCGACAAGGACAACCGCCGCTTGAGCCTCGGCCACAAGCAGTTGGAAGAGAATCCTTGGGATGTGTTTGAAACAATCTTCACTGTAGGCAGCATCCACGAAGGTACTATCGTAGAAATGCTCGAGAAGGGTGCGGTTATCGCATTGCCTTATGGTGTTGAAGGCTTCGCTACTCCTAAGCACCTCGTTAAGGAAGACGGCACTCAGGCACAGGTTGACGAGAAGTTGAACTTCAAGGTTATCGAGTTCAACAAGGAGTCAAAGCGCATCATCCTTTCTCACAGCCGCATCTTCGAGGATGTAGCACGCGCTGAGAAGGCTGAGGCTAAGAAGTCTGCAAAGAAGGCTAAGGCAGCAGAAGAGGCTCCAGTAATGAGCACACCAATCGAGAAGACTACTCTTGGTGACATCTCTGAACTCGCCGCTCTTAAGGAAAAACTCGCAAAAGAAGGCAAGTAATCCCTAAGCGACACAAATAAAAACGAAGCGGCTACGCCATTGGCGTAGCCGCTTTTTTAGTATGCAAGAAATTAGTATTTTCCGCTGCGGATGCGGTAGAGGGTTTCTTTGGTTACGTTGATGTAGGATGCGAGTTGGGTGATGGTGATGAGGTCGAGGAGGTTGGGATAGCGCTCTATTACCCACTGGTAGCGCTCTCTTGCCGAGAGGTGGAGCATGAGCGTCTGGTCCTCGAGAAATTCGGCGTACTTTATCAGTCCGAGGCAGATGTACTTGTACACCTCGCTTTGGCGGACCTTGTCAAGGGAGTTGAGGTCAGGCATGGGAATGTAGCATACTTCGGCTGGCTCCATAAACTGCACGAAAATCTTGTAGTGCCCGCCGCGGATAATCTTTTCCGGGCGCAGAAGGAAGTTGGAAGCGAAGGTGAATGCGAAATTGTGCTCATGGGCGTGCTCGATGTAGTAGGTGCGCGCGGAGCCCGAGATTATGAAGATCATGTTTCTCAGAATCTCGTTCTGGCCCTCGATGGTGTCGCCCTTCTTGAACTTTCCGAACTTCATGCTTGCGAGGAGTTTACGCTCCTCTTCCGCATCGAGGCTCATGGTGCGACGAATCTCGTCGAGAAACGCCAGCCGCTGGTATGACGCGTTGCTATTTACCATTGAGAAGTTCCTCCACTTTGTTGCGCACGTCGGTCATCAGCCACCGGGGTGTCGACGTTGCACCGCAAATGCCTATCGAGGCCACGCCGTTGAGCCATTCCGGGTCGATATCGGTGGGCGAGTAGATGATCTTTGTGGCAGGGTTGACGCTGCGGCACTCGTCGAAAAGAATCTTGCCGTTGCTGCTCTTGCGGCCGCTCACAAACAGCACAAGGTTGTGCTCCTGGGCAAACTGTCGCATGCGCGGCATGCGGTTTGCCACCTGGCGGCAGATGGTGTCGTGGCATTCGAATCGCCCCGACGGTTTGCGTTCGGCGATGGCCTGCTCGATTTGGTGCAGCCCGTCGCGCGACTTGGTGGTCTGCGAGTAGAGCACCACATCGCGGTTGAAGTCAATCTTGTCGATGCCGTCGACGCCCTCCACCACGATAGCCTCACCGTCGGTCTGCCCGACGAGGCCGTTGACCTCCGCGTGGCCCACCTTGCCGTAAATCACAATCTGCGGGCGGTTGCTCTCCTCGTAGGAGCGGCGTATGCGCTTCTGCAGCATCAGCACCACCGGGCAAGTGGCATCGATAATCTCGATGTCGTTTTCCTTGGCTATGCGGTAGGTTTCGGGCGGCTCGCCGTGGGCGCGGAGCAACACCTTCACGCCGTGCAGGCTGCGCAGGTCGTCGTGGGTTATGGTCACCAACCCCTTGTTTTGAAGACGCTCCACCTCGTTGGAGTTGTGCACAATGTCGCCCAGGCAATAGAGGTGGCCGCTCTTTTCGAGTTCCTCCTCAGCCTTGCGTATTGCTGTGACCACTCCAGGGCAGAAGCCCGAGTTCTTGTCAATTTCTATGTTAACCTTATTTGCTGGCATCAGAAATACGTTTGTAAAGGTCGAGCAGCCATTTGTCCTGCTCCTCGATGGTCATGTCGCTGTTGTCGAGCACGATGGCATCGTCGGCCTTGCGCAGCGGACTTTCGGCGCGGGTGGTGTCGATGCGGTCGCGCTCGCACACGTTGTTGTAGACCTCTTCGTAGGTCACCTCGTCGCCCTTCGCTTTCAGTTCCTCGTAGCGGCGGCGAGCGCGCGTCTCAGCCGAAGCGTCGACATAGACCTTCATCTCAGCATCCGGGAAAACCACTGTGCCGATGTCGCGGCCGTCCATCACAATGCCCTTAGCCTTGCCCATGGCCTGC
>CAVAOU010000362.1:0-2321 GCA_963590085.1 Senegalimassilia sp.
AAGTATAAGACCGGCGAAAAAATCACTGTAGAACTTCTCAAGCAGGAGGACGGCCAGACAACGGTTGTCGACTCGCAGGAGGTGGAAATCGACGAGGCTGCGTTCAAGAACTACGGCGTGATGTTTACCGAGGGATTCAAGGGCGCGTTCGTACGCTTCTCCTACAGCGGCGACTATGGGGCGCACTTCGACGACGTGGTAATCACCCAGAAACTCGAGGCTGGCGCCAAGGTGCGCACTGCCGTTAAGCAGGTGTCGACAAGCGCTCTCTCTGCCGACTTCGACTATGCTCCAGCGGCCAACACTGAATACAGTTACACGGTTACGGCTTCGGTCAACACAATCACAAAGATTGGTATGGATGCGGTTGTCACTTCTGAAACATCCAATGAGGTCATCGTTGGCGAGTCGAGCGTAGGCAGCCTCTCTGCCGAGGGCTTGAAGGCGTTTGCACGCAACGGCCAACTCGTGGTCATCGCTCCTGAGGCTGCTCCAGTAGCGGTCTACGATGCCAGCGGCCGCGTGGTTGCATCGTTTGTTGCCCGCCAGGGTGAGAACGTGGTCAACTGCCACGGATTCGTCATCGTCCGCTCTGCAGGCAAGGCAGTCAAGGCGGTTGTGAAATAACCTTGAACCAATCATAACCCAAAAGAGCGTGACCACCAGGCCACGCTCTTTTTTTTCTCCCACCTTGCCGTGAAGGCAATTACAGTATGTCATCGACGTTGGTCTTGAGCAGAAAGTCCATCAAGCCCATTATCAGCACCCCGTTGTCGTCGTGGTAGGGAGCAATGTCGTCGCGCACAATGATTACCCTCTTGAATGAATCGTTGATGCGTTTCAGCGAGGCCAGTTCCTGCTCGCGCTTCTCTTCGTCGGGGAGCGCAAAAGCCGACTGGATGTAGTATCGGATATCGCCTTTGTTCGCCACAAAGTCCACTTCCAGTTGCTTGCGTTCCGTTGCTGTGCGCACGTCGACGATGCCTACATCCACGGAGTATCCGCGGCTGCGCAGTTCGTTGTAGATTACATTCTCCATGATGTGCGTTTCCTCCACCTGACGGAAGTTGAGCAGGGCGTTGCGCAGGCCGATGTCCTGAAAGTAGTATTTCGACAGGGTGCCGATATATTTGCGCCCCTTGATGTCGTATCTCGTTGATTTTTCGAGGATGAAGGCATCTTCCATGTATGTAATGTAGTTGGCTACAGTCTTGGGGTCGAGCGTTTCTTTCTTGGCCGACTTGAATGTGTTGGCAATCTTGTTGGGATTGCAAGGAGAGCCGATGCTGGAGGCCATCACGTTCATCAGTTCGGAGAATGCCTCCACGTTTGCCACTCCGTTGCGGTCCACAATGTCACGCAGGTAGAGGGTTTTGTTGAGCGACGTCAGGTACTCGGCTTTCTTGGCATTGTCGCTCAAGTCCGACAGATAGGGCATTCCGCCATAGGTGTAGTACCGTTTCCACAGCGCATGCTTGTCGCCGCCTTCGGCCTCGTAGAGTTCGGCAAACGAAAGGGGATAGATGTGGATTTCGATGCCTCGGCCCCTAAACTCGGTGGCTACGTCTTTCGACAGAAACCGTGAATTGCTGCCGGTGACGTAGACATCGACATTGGGCATGTGCATGAAACTGTTGAGCACGTCGACAAAGCGGTTGAGCAACTGCACTTCGTCGATTATCAGGTAGTATTGCCCTTTGTCCTTGACGTGCTTGTCCACATAGGCGAGTATGTTTGCCGGCTCGCGCAGGGCTTCGTTGCGGATGTCGTCGAGGGCAATTTCAATGATGTGATCCTTTTTGGTGCCGGTGTCCAGCAGGTGCTGGCGGAAGAGCGTGAACAGCAAAAACGATTTGCCACAGCGCCTTATGCCCGTGACAATCTTGATGAGGTCGGTGTGCTTCCAACCGATGAGGGTGTTGAGGTATTTGTCTCTTCTGATAATCATGTCATTCCATAAAAGTGTCATTTGTGACAGTTTTATGGAATGCAAATATGGGAATTATTCTTGAATCTGCAAGCGTCTCATTCCATAAAAGTGTCATTTGTGACAGTTTTATGGAATGGGCGGGGCGGTTGGGGGCGCTTTTCTTTGAATTATTCTCTGGAATTTATAAATTTGCAATAATCTTAAATAAAATTTAAACGAGTATGAAAAAGACCTTTACTCTCTTGCTTCTTGCCGTTGTGGCATTGCCTGCCGTGGCGGCGCTCAATGCCCGCGACCGCTCGCTGAAGGCGAGCCACACCCTGTCGGTGCCTGTGGTCAATCCCGCTACCGACGTGACCGACGCCGGATTTACCGCCAACTGGGAGGCGGT
>CAVAOU010000363.1:0-2301 GCA_963590085.1 Senegalimassilia sp.
GCAATGCCAAAGTGGCACTCGTGTTCTTCATCAAGCCTTATGCCCTCTCCGGTTTCAGCACAGCCATCGCCAAGAGCGCTGCCGTGGTCGAAGCTTATGAGGACCACCAATATTCTCAGGACTACGCCGCACAGGTGGTGTTCGGCGGCTCGGACGCCACAGGACGCATTCCTGTCACCATTAGCGACGTGGCTAAAGCGGGCGACGGCGTGAGCATCATGGCTTCGCGCCTGGGCTACGACATGCCTGAGGCTGTGGGATTTGACCAGCGCATGGTCGAGCAAATCGACTCCATCGCCAGCCTCGGCGTCAAGGCAGGTGCCTATCCAGGTTGCCAAGTGCTCGTGGCACGCCACGGCAAGGTGGTCTACAAGAAGAGTTTCGGCTACACGTCAAACAAGAAGGACGAGAGCGTAAACGGCAACACCCTCTACGACCTTGCGTCGGTATCGAAGGCTACAGGCACGCTGTCGGGCATCATGAAATGCGTGGACAACGGCTCGGTTAACCTCAACGGCTTCCTCGGCGACTACATCCCGCAACTCAAAGGCACATCGAAAGGATTGCTCACCATACGCGACCTCCTGTTCCACGAAACGGGTATTCCACCTGTGATTCCAATCTACAGCCTCATGACCGACTCGACTAGTTACACAGGCGCGTTGAGCGTAGGCCAGAAAGGCGGCAACTACACCGTGTATGCCGGCGGCGGCTACATCAACAAGAATGCCCATGTGCGCACCGACATCACATCGCCGAAACGCACCGACAAGTTTGACGTGCAGATTGGCAAGAACCTCTGGGTTGGCCAGGTAACGATGGACTCAATCATGAGCATGATCTACCGCACCAACCAGCGCGCCAACCACAGTTATGTGTACAGTTGCCTGAACTTCTGCCTGCTGCGCCAGGTTGAAGAAAACGTTTCGGGCATGCGCCACGACAAGTTTGTCTACGACAACATCTTCCACCGTCTCGGCGCGTTCCGCACCGTCTACCGTCCGCTCGACTTCTTCAACAAGAACGAGATTGCGGCAACCGAGGTCGACGACTACTTCCGCGGCGGATTGGTTCAGGGCGTGGTACACGACGAGACTGCAGCCTTCTCAGGCGGCATCCAGGGCAACGCCGGACTCTTCTCCAACGCCAACGACCTCGCCAAACTCTGCCAGATGTGGCTCTTCGGCGGCATGTACGGCGGCGAACAGATTCTCTCGGAGTCGACAGTCCACACCTTCCTCACCACCAAGTCGCCTAACTCGCATCGCGGTCTGGGCTTCGACAAGCCAAACTTCAAGCGTCCCAACGACTCGTCGGTTGTCGACAACGCAAGTTCGGAGGTGGTAGGCCACACAGGCTTCACCGGCACCTCGTTCTGGGTCGACCCGAAGGAAGACATCATCTACATCTTCCTCAGCAACCGCGTCTGCCCAAGCCGCAAGAACCCGGCATTCGTGAAAGTTGGAGCACGCTTCAACATCTTCGGCTACATCTACGACTCGCTGAAACGCAACCGCTAACAGCGGCCACAATAGAAATGCACAGCGCCACGGCAATCGGTTGCCGTGGCGCTGCTTTTTCTTTTCTTCTGCGTTCCTGCCTACATTCCCGGATAGACGGGAGGAACGGGCGGAACAGGAGGAACGGGCGGCACTGCTTCATGCTTAGGCGACGGGCCGTACTTGTTTTCGTAGGGCTCGCTGTCTTGGCATAGGAACACCAGCATCACCAAATCGTAGATCAGTGCAGCAACGATGATAAACGCCCACTTCACCAACAGACCGATAAACGCATCTGAAATCAGGAAGGCCTCTGGATTCGCGAAATCCTCAGTCATCATCGCAGCAGCGACACAGTCCACAACCATCATCACCGTGATAAAGAAGGAAGCGAGAAATGGGAACAGCACCCACCAGCCGCTACGTCCGGTGTCGTGCAGACGGCGGATGGTGATGGGAATCATCGCCAACTGAATGATGGGTAAAACTGTGGAAATAAGGTAAGCCACCAAGACTGTCCACCAGAATTCCGACCGGCGCGACCTGCCCTTGGTCTCCACAATCCGCTTGCAAGCCATTTGCAGGGCATCGCCAAAATCCAACGTAGGCTTTTCAATCATAACGAATCTATTTTTAAGTTTATAATTTCAAACACAACGCAAATATAGCAATTCCTCACAAATATCCAGTTAATGTTTTATTGGCATCTAATAAGCTTTAGAATTCAAAGCCTACTGTGATTCCAGCGTTGGTCTGATCCTTGCATTCGTTTTCGTGATTGTCGTCTTGAGCGCTATAGGAT
>CAVAOU010000364.1:0-2299 GCA_963590085.1 Senegalimassilia sp.
CGTCAAGCGCGCCTCCTTTGCCACTTCCTGGCATTGCGACTCATACAGATACTGCGTTGCATCTATGCGATGTTTCCGCGAATTTTTTCGCATAGCATAAATGCCTGGCCATTCAATCGTTTCAGAAACCGTCAATTCCAGAGAATTAATCGGCTTCGCCAAAATCTCCAATTCCGCCTCTGGATCCGGGATATTGCCGTCTGTCTTAATCTGCAAAACATCGCTATTCTGTTTCAGTTTTGCTTCTTTGACACGCTCATTGTTTTCAATTACCTGAGTCACTAGCGAATTGTCATTGACCCCAAATGCCGACAATGGCATAATCAGCCAAAATGATAAAGTAATCAATATTTTATTCATGACTTATGTTTCTTGTTATTCATATAATAGATGATTGGCACCACGAGAATATTGAGAAGCGTCGAACTCAAAAGGCCTCCGAGGATAACTAATGCCATAGGGCTTTGTATTTCGTTACCAGGCTCCGAGCCTCGCGCAACAATTGGAATCAGAGCCAACGCTGACGACAATGCGGTCATGACGATTGGCAAAAGCCTGTCCATCGACCCTTTCAGCACCAATTCACTCAAAGACAACCCCTCTTTTTCCAACTGACGATAATGGGAAATCAGTAGCATTCCATTACGCGTTGCTATACCCAAGAGTGAAATGAAGCCAATAATAGCTGGAATGTTCACATCCCGTCCATTTATCCAAAGAATCAACACTCCTCCAATCATTGCAAGAGGTATGTTCACAAGGATTATCAACGCATCCGAAATCCAATGAAATTCCTGATATAATAGGAATAATATCACCAACAACGCCAACACTGTTGCTATTGCCAATGTTCGGGAAGCAGACTGTTCGCTTTCAAATTGGCCGCCATAGTTTATGTAATATCCTTCCGGTAATTTCACAGATGATGCAATCTTTGCTTTAATTGCCTCTACTGCGCCTACCAGATCTCGATCCTCCACATTCGCAGAAACCACGATTCTCCGCCGTGCATTCTCCCGATTTATCGAGTTTACCGTTGACGATGATCTTACCTCAGCAATCGAGGACAATGGAATTTTACCTTTAGGTGTATCTATCATCAAATCCTCAATTTCCGACATCTTGCTGTGTTTGTCATCAGCGACTTTCAATCGCAAATCATACGGCACACCATCCTCATAGACATTTGAGACCACCACGCCCGATGTGCAAACGTCCACAAACTGCTTGAATTCAGGCATTGTAATGCCATACTCAGCCATCAATGTGCGATTAGGGATAATCAACACTTCTGGCCGTTGAATCTGCTGCTCGACATTTATATCCACAATGCCGTCAACCTCTCCTATCTCAGTCTTAACCTTTGAGGCAAGATTGTGTAACGTAGACAGATCATCACCAAAAATTTTAATGGCTATTTGAGCCTCTGTTCCCGACAACATTGCATCAATTCTATGTGATATCGGTTGCCCAATTTCAATATTGACACCAGGAATATCCGACAAGCGTTTTCTGATATCGGCGGCGAGTTCTGCCCTTGAACGACTTTTAAGTTCATAAGGGGCTTCTATCTCCGAGGCATTGCTCCCACGTGAATGTTCATCAAGTTCTGCACGGCCAGTTTTACGTGCGATGGTTTTAATCTCAGGAATAGATAATAGAATCTTGTCTACTTCTTCGCCTATTTTATTTGACTCCTCCAACGAAATACCTGGCAATGCAGTGACATTGATTGTAAACGAACCCTCGTTGAAAGGCGGGAGGAAGCCACGCCCCAATGTAAAGAACAGTCCCAATGCAACAATAAAAGCAGCTGTTATTGTCGCAAGAATTGACTTCTTATGATTAAAACCAATCCGCAGTGAACGTTGATATAATGCTTTTAATTTTCTTGATACAAACGACTCCTTTTCGGCTTTCAGCAAGTGCTTGTCTTTAGATAGCAATAGATTGCACATTACCGGGGTCAGAGTCAAAGCGACAATTGTAGACGCGGCCAACGACACTATGAATGCAATGCCCAAAGGAATCAACAAACGGCCCTCCATTCCTGTCAAGAAAAACAGAGGTAAGAAGCTTGCCACAATAATCAATGTCGAGTTAAGGATTGGCATCCTCACCTCTGATGACGCATTAAAAATGATATCCTTCGTTTTCAATCGCTCCTCCTTCGCTTTTTTGCTGTTCTCGCGAAGTTTGCGATACACGTTTTCAACATCGACTATTGCATCGTCGACCAATGAACCTATCGCTATCGCAATACCACCAAGCGACATCGTGTTAATCGACAAGTTGAGGA
>CAVAOU010000365.1:0-2295 GCA_963590085.1 Senegalimassilia sp.
AATGAAGAGTGTGGGCGAGGTTATGGCTATAGGACGCAATTTTGAAGAAGCTCTGCAAAAAGGACTTCGCATGATAGGCCAAGGTATGCACGGCTATGTGGAAAATAAAGAACTGGAAATCCCAAATATCGACGAAGCGCTTTGCGAACCAACCGACAAACGGGTATTTGTCATTTCAAAGGCCATGCATAAGGGCTACACGATAGACCAAATACATGACTTGACCAAGATCGATAAATGGTTCCTTTATAAACTGAAGCATATTATTGACATTGACGAAAAGCTGAAAACCAAAAACATCAATACGTTGGATCGCGACTTGCTTTGCGAGGCCAAGGTATACGGCTTCACTGATTTCCAGATAGCTCGTGCCATAGGACTAGAAACCGAAATGGGCAACATGCACAAAGCTATGCTTTTAGTACGCCGTCAACGCAAATCGTTTGGCATAGTGCCTGTGGTCAAGCAGATTGACACCTTGGCTGCCGAGTACCCGGCGCAGACCAATTACCTGTATGTTACTTATGCTGGAGTAAAAAGCGACATTTCATTCTCCAATGACCGTCAGTCAGTCATAGTGCTAGGTTCGGGCGCTTACCGTATAGGCTCGTCAGTAGAGTTTGACTGGTGTGGCGTGCAAGCTCTCAATACCATCCGCAAACAGGGCTATCGTAGCATCATGATCAACTATAATCCAGAAACGGTATCTACCGACTACGACATGTGCGACCGGCTTTATTTTGATGAGCTGACCTTTGAACGTGTCATGGATATCATCGAACTGGAGAATCCGCATGGTGTTATCGTGTCAACAGGCGGACAAATTCCTAACAATCTGGCTATGCATCTCGATGCTGAGAATGTGCCTATCCTTGGTACTTCGGCTAAGGATATTGACAATGCTGAAGACCGAGCAAAATTCTCTAGCATGCTGACTCGCAATGGTATCAATCAGCCAGAATGGAGCGCTTTGACCAGTATGCAGGACATCGACCAGTTTGTAGACCGTGTAGGCTTTCCCGTATTGGTTCGTCCAAGCTATGTGTTGTCGGGCGCAGCCATGAATATCTGTTCTAATAAAGAAGAACTAGAGCGTTTCCTCCAGTTGGCAGCCAACGTAAGTGAGGATCATCCTGTTGTTGTTTCCAAATTCATTGAAAATGCAAAGGAGATAGAATTTGATGCAGTTGCACGCAATGGCGAGGTGTTGGCTTATGCCATTTCAGAGCACATAGAGTTTGCCGGCGTGCATTCCGGAGACGCTACCATACAGTTCCCTCCGCAGAAACTATATGTCGAAACAGTTCGGCGTATCAAGCGCGTTGCTCGTAAAATTGCTGAGGAGCTACACATTTCCGGCCCGTTTAACTGTCAATTCATGGCACGCGAAAATGATATCCTTGTCATCGAGTGTAACTTGCGCGCCAGTCGTTCATTCCCATTCGTTAGCAAGGTACTGAAACTTAATCTAATCGATTTGGCAACAAAGGTAATGTTGGGAGTACCAGTGGAAAAGCCCAAAAAGAATTTGTTCGACCTTGATTACGTAGGTATCAAAGCATCACAATTCAGTTTCAATCGTCTTCAGAAAGCCGACCCTGTATTGGGTGTCGACATGAGTTCGACGGGCGAGGTTGGATGTTTGGGCGATGACACCAACCAAGCGTTATTGAAGAGCATGTTGTCAGTAGGTCACCGTATTCCCAAACATACTGTTCTTCTTTCAACTGGTAGTGCCAAGCAGAAGGCTGAGATGCTTGATGCGGCCAAAGAACTTATCAATCATGGGTATGAGTTGTATGCAACAGGAGGTACTAGCAAATATCTCACCGAAAATAACATTCCCAACACAAAGGTGTATTGGCCGTCAGACGAAGACAAGGAACCGCAAGCCATGTCACTTCTTCATGAGAAAAAGATTGACATGGTAGTCAATATTCCGAAAGACTTAACACCCCATGAATTGACTAATGGCTACAAGATTCGCCGTGCTGCAGTCGACCTGAACGTTCCTTTGATTACTAATAGTCGTCTTGCATCAGCCTTCATTCACGCTTTCTGTACTCTGAATTTGGAAGATGTAGACATTAAGTCTTGGGAAGAATATTAAAGATAATTGCATCAGAATTCATGTTTAAGCACTCTCATGCACTCGCTATACGGTGGCATGAGAGTGCTTTTTAGTTAGGGTTCACTAATTAATTTCCGCCCAACAACCTTGCGGCGTGAGCGAGATTCTCGCAAGATGGCCGAGAATGAGGATTATTCGCTTTTTGAAGGCACCCAAGCCCATTT
>CAVAOU010000366.1:0-2292 GCA_963590085.1 Senegalimassilia sp.
CCATCTACGAGGGGCTCTGCCGCGACTTCAACCGCTATGTGCAGGAAAGCGACTACCGCAGCGTGCTGAGGGTCTACAACCAGAAGACGATGCTCACATCGAGCAACGTGGCGCAACTCTGCGGATGCCAGTCGAAGGACGGCTACATCCACGCCATCTTCAACATCCTCAAGCGCGACAATGCCGACTCGCAGGCAATCCGCACAGCCATAAAGCAATGCTTCCAGATTGACGACTAATTTTTTAGCGGCTCGAGAGTAAACCTTTTGCAATTTGATGTGTCAAACTACCACAAATCAAAAAAAATGAGTAATTTTGGCAATCAATTACAGACTATGAAACGAGTTATTTCATTCATATGTATGGCATTAATCGCTGTAGCATCGGCTTTTGCGGCTGCCTCTAGCGACCAGTGCACTTCGATAATCGACGCCATCTCCGCCGGCGACTACGCCCGTGCTGAAGGGATGACCATCAAGATTTATTCACAGAAAAGTTCCTGCTCGGCAGCCACGCTCGCCGACTTGGCGGTGATCTACCACGAACTCACCGAAAAGTCGACCGACCCGGTTACGCGCTACGACTATGTGCTCAAGACTATCGACTGCTACAAGTCGGCCGTTGCAGCCAACGCCTCGGTGGCGAAAGCGCAGTTTGCCGCACGCAAAGTCGACATGGCTACCGTGGTGAAGAACTACAACGCCAACCTGTCGAAGTATCAGCAGGGGGTGTCTGACTCGATGAAATTCTAAAAAATCAATAAATCCAAATGAAAAAAATTCTATCACTTATTTCACTTTTCGCCATCTGTCTGATGATGGCTTCGTGCCAGACTGACGCCGACAAGGCGTGCGCTAAACTCGACGAATATGCCAAGGCTGGCAATGTTGAAGAACTCGCAAAGACTGCCGACGGCCTCTATTCGCAAAAGGATCAACTCAGCCTCGACAACCTTGTAGACCTCACAATCGCCTACAATGCCCTTGCCCTCAATGAAAGCAACGGTCGTAACGACGCTACCTACCTTGCCGACTACATCGAGAAGGCTCTCGACTGCCACCAAAGCGCATACGGCATCGATGCCGACAAGGCCCAAAAGGCATTCACCGACAAAGGCAAAGCCAAAATCGGCGACAACCTCAACTACATGAAGAAGCAACTGAAAGAGGCGAAAGAAGCCGAACAGGCTCTCATCGACCAAATCAACTCATAATCCCATATCGGCACCGCCGAAACGACGAGCAGCGACACCCCGTACCGCTGCTCGCTATTTTTTGAATGTTTGCTACAATATTGTCTGCGCCCACTCTGGAATGTCGCCAACATATGTCTTGAACAATTTACCGCCAACCATACGGAACAACAATTGAGCTTCATTATCTTCGACAGAATTATCGTAAAGGTATGTGCGGTCGGCAATCTGAGAAGCAATACGGCAATTGACAACAGATCGGTTATATCGGGAAATGATTTTGGGTATCGGTACATCGTGCCCTCCCTCCATTACACGCTTAGCTATTCGCGCCGCATTAATGGCAGGAGAACTTGTCAAGACTTTTCTGCTCTCTAAGGCACTGCTCTCTCAAATCCTCACAATATTTCACAGACTTCAAAACAGCTTCCCTACTGTTCCAGTCACCGAACTTTTCTTGAGCGATAATATCTGGATTGATATAGACTGCGTCTTCAAGCCATTCATGGTGAAGTATTTTTGAAGTGATGGTCGTCTTGCCTGAACCATTTGGTCCAGCAATAACTATGAGAACAGGTTTATGTTGATTATCTGTCATTGAGCAGAAGCATATTCCGGATTTTCATTGAGCCAAAGACGGCTTTTCTCTATAGCATCCCTACGCAGTTGATCAAAGTACCGCTTATGCGCAGCTTCCCCTTTCTGCCTGGCATCTGCAGCGGCTTCGCTCATAATTTGCTGTAGCATTGCATCTGTCGGCTCGTCTAAGCTCGTAAGTCTATATGAATCTATTGACATCTTGACCTCCTTGGTTAATAACGATAGCAAAGCTAACACATTAATTTTAATAAACGAAGAAATTGACATAAAATGATTGCAAAAAGGATTGGACAACGCATAGTACACTTTTAGTACTACCCTTTGGGTACCCAACGGAAAAAGAAAGGCTGACAATCAAGTGATTGTCAGCCTTTCTTTGTACCCAGACCCGGGATCGAACCGGGATGGATTTTACTCCACTGGTGTTTGAGACCAGCGCGTCTACCGATTCCGCCATCTGGGCATCAGCGTTGTTGGCTTTTGCGAGTGCAAAGGTAATG
>CAVAOU010000367.1:0-2276 GCA_963590085.1 Senegalimassilia sp.
TTTCATTTCCGTCTATAATTAGCCATTTACAAAGATAGTGCAAGCCGAGGGAAAAGAAAAGAGCTTGCTCAATTTTCTTTTCCGAGGCGCAGCCTATCTTATTCAAAGAAGTGCAAGCCGAGGAGAAAATCGGTGTGAGATGACAAAGTTTTTGCGGCAAAAAAATCCGCCTCGGCGGTGATGCTGAGGCGGATAGGTGTGGATGACCGCTGGGCGGCCGTTATTTCTTGCCCATATAGATGGTGCACACGCCGAAGGTCATTGCGTGGTAGGAGCATTCCGAGAAGCCAGCGCGGCGCATTATCTCGAGCATGTCGTTGCCTTGCGGCACGGCGGCGATGCTCTCAGGCAGATAACTGTAGGCGCGGGCGTCCTTCGAGATGCTGCGGCCAAGCAACGGGATGAGGCGGGTGGTGTAGAACTTGTAAAGGCTGAAGATGAATGGGTTGCGCGGCGTGGAGAGTTCGATTACGCAGAGCGATCCTCCCGTGCGGAGCACACGGTGCATCTCCTTGTAACCCTGCTCCAGATGCTCGAAGTTGCGCACCCCGTAGGCCACCGTCACGGCATCAAACTCGCTGTCGGCGAAGTCGAGCGCGAGGCAGTCGCCTTTGGCAAACTCGATGACGTTTCCCAGTCCGGCACGCTGAGCCTTCTGCTGCGCCAGCGAGAGCATGTTTTCCGACAGGTCGATGCCCACAATCCGCTGCGGACGCAGTTTGCGGCAGAGCAGCATGGCGAAGTCGCCAGTGCCCGTTGCCACATCGAGCAGAGCCTTCACTCCTTGTCGCTGAAGCATCTTCACGGCTTTGCGGCGCCACAACTTGTCGATGCCGAAAGTCATGGCCCGGTTCATGAAGTCGTAGACCGGCGCAATGGAGTCGAACATCTCCCTCACTTGCTCCGTCTTGCTCTCCTTCTTCCCGTAGGGTGTGATTTTTTCTGCCTTATAGTCCATCTCTATGGTGATTTTGCTTGGATGTTATTTCTTCAACGAGTTGAGGTAGTCGGCCACGTTCTTCTCGATGCGCGAAGCGATGTCGGCATGCTCCTCCTTCTGGAATTTCAAGCCGGTGATGTGCTCGTAGAGTTCGATGTAGCGGTCGGAAACCGATTGGCAATACTCGTCGGTCATCTCAGGCATGGTCTGGCCGGCCTTGCCCATGAAGTCGTGCTCGATGAGCCATTGGCGAACAAACTCCTTCGACAGTTGGCGCTGAGCCTCGCCCTTGGCGAAACGCTCCTCGTAGCCGTCGGCATAGAAATAGCGCGAAGAGTCGGGAGTGTGGATCTCGTCGATGAGGTACACCTTGCCGTCGCGCTTGCCGAACTCGTATTTAGTGTCGACAAGAATCAAACCTTTCTTGGCAGCCATCTCCGAGCCGCGGGCAAAGAGAGCACGGGTGTAGCGCTCCATCACCTCGTAGTCCTCCTTGGAGACGATGCCTTGAGCGATGATTTCCTCGCGCGAGATGTTCTCGTCGTGGCCTGCTTCGGCTTTGGTGGTAGGAGTGATGATAGGTTCAGGGAACTTCTCGTTCTCTTTCATTCCCTCTGGCAGTTTCACGCCGCAGAGTTCACGGCATCCAGCCTGGTATTCGCGCCAAGCGCTGCCGGTGAGGTAGCCGCGGATAATCATTTCCACGCGGAATCCCTCGCATTTCAGACCCACGGTGACCATAGGGTCGGGAGTGGCGAGTTTCCAGTTGGGCACGATGTCGGCGGTTGCGTCGAGGAATGTAGCGGCAATCTGGTTGAGCACCTGTCCTTTGAACGGGATGCCTTTTGGTAGGATTACGTCGAACGCCGAGATGCGGTCGGTAGCCACCATCACCATCAAATCGTCGTTGATGTCATACACGTCGCGTACTTTCCCGTGATATACGCTTACCTGTCCGGGAAAATGAAAATCTGTCTTTACTAATGTTGTTGCCATAAACCTTTGTAAATTATAGAATTTATTGTCTGTCGTTTTCTGTAGATTGCAGTTTTTGTTCCTGTCGCGCGGCCTTCTGCTGGGCGTCGTGCTTCTCGTAGGCTTCCACGATGCGTTGCACCAAAGGATGGCGCACGATGTCCTTCTTCTCAAACTGGATGCGGCCCACGCCCGGCACTTCGCGCAGCACGCGCAGAGCCTGCACGAGACCTGAGGTCACGGAGTGCGGAAGGTCGATTTGCGTCACGTCGCCCGTGATTACCATCTTGGCGTTCATGCCAAGGCGGGTGAGAAACATCTTGATTTGGTGGGTGGTGGTGTTCTGCGCCTCGTCGAGGAT
>CAVAOU010000368.1:0-2268 GCA_963590085.1 Senegalimassilia sp.
CACCACTCCTATCGACAATGGCAAGACTATCTACGACTACGAATGGGTTGACCTCCAGTTGCCGAGCGGCACATTGTGGGCAAATCGCAACCTCGGCGCAACGAATGAGGCCGACGCTGGCAAATTCTTCCAGTGGGCATGCTCTACAAGTCTTTCAACATCGGAAAGCGGAACATACGAGAACTATCCTTATTGGATTCAGTACGAATCAGGTAAAGACTACGTGCCAACCAAGTATTGCTCAAGCGACAATATGACTACGATTTCGAGGTCGAAGAACTCCAGCGACGCGAAGTTTGACTACGATGACGCCGTAGAGAATTGGATGTGTAATGTTGCCGAGGGTACTTCCTATACATGGCAGCACATGTATGTGCCAACCACAGCCGACTTTGAGGAGTTGCTCAACTCAGAAAACTGCCGCTGGGAACTCGCCACAAAGACCGACAGCAACGGCAACGAGGTGAAAGGCTATGTGGTGAAGAGTGAGCGAAACAATGAGGAAATCTTCTTGCCGTTTGTCGATGCTAGCGGAAAAGGCTACTATTGGGCAAATAGTTTGAACGCTGAAAGAATGAGCTACGGTGATTGGACCTACGGTAACGCCCTTATGATTTCAGACAGTGCGAAAGATTTCATCTACGCCCGCCGCTACTTGGCTCGGTCAATCCGCGGTGTCTACCGTCCTAACGAAAACTAATAGGCGATGAGAAGAATCATTTTGATGGCTTTAGGCTTGGGTCTGGCCGCACCGATGGCTTTCGCTGCAGAGACGTCCGACAACCTCTTCGTGGTGAAGAAGTCGGGCGTGGTCGAAGCCGTGAATGTGAAGAAGACCAACGACAAGATTTTCTTCAACGACAGCGAACTCTTCTACTTCACCACCAATTCGCTAGAGGCGACCGAGTCCACCGTGAGCGGTGGGTTTGAGGTAAAAGCGCTCGACGAGTCGATCAAGTCGTTCGCCACCAAGATTGTTGAGGTGGGCGTAGCGTATTCGTGGTATAACCACGAGCCGGCATACGGCAGAGACGCCACAATGAAACTCGGCAGCGAACTCAAGAGCGATACCTACACCTTTACCGTCCACGGACTTGACCACGGCGTGACCTATTATTTCCGTCCGTACATCAAGATTATGGGCAAGGTGTACTACAGCAACATCACGACCTACACCACAACGACTGGTGCAGCGCAGACGCTGAGCCTCTATGGCCGCTTCTGGATGAACACCAAGACGGCAGTCAGTGGCTCGACAAACACTTTCCTGAACTATGCGCGCTACAACGTAGGCTCGTGCACCGAGGGTAATCCCGGCACCTACTTCGCGTGGGGCGATACCGAGCCCAGCGATGAGTACACTTGGGACACCTATAAATGGGGTGACGGCAAAACGATGACGAAGTACGTTCCCGGCGGAGAATCGCTCAGCCTTGAGGATGAAGACAATCCCGTGCGCGAACATATGGACACCATCATGACCAGCGGCGACTTCCCGCTGAATGCGTATGTCTATATGTCGCTGTCGCAACTCAACTGGGCGTGGACCACCCGCGTCGCTCCCGATGGCACAACCATCCACGGCATTGAGGTCTACGGCTACTACTCCGATCCAAGGATGTTTATCCCTGCCGGCGGCTACTACAACGGCACAACGCTGGTGGGCTACGACGAGTTGGCGCTTTTGTGGACCACTGAAACTTATGGCTACAGCGCAACAGAAGCACGTGCGTGGTTCAGTGATTCCACTGGACTCAAGAGTCCGACTTACGATGCCGGTTCGCACCGTGAGCGCTATCTGGGCATCCCAGTCCGTGCCGCCTTCTTCGAGAGTGCCAACGATGCCGACGACGACGGCGACGGCGATGGTGGCGATGACGACTAGAGCGACAATCTATAGATAGCGGTTTTCACCAAATACAATTTATCCGCGCAGCAGACCCCCATCTGCCGCGCGGATTTTTTTCACCCCAGCGAGTAGGAGGGGAGGCGAGGAGAGGAGATGGTGAGATCGAGGGAAGCCAGCGGTGAGTGGGAGAAGTCGTTGGCGAGGAGCGAGCGCGCCTTGTAAAGGCGCAATGTTTCAAAACCCCACGGCTTTAGCCTGGGGCAAGGGCAATCCTACCAAAAAATGCGTGCTGTAAGTACGCTACCGCACAGACATAGCCCACACGCCCCTGTTGCGCCGCTTACAGGGCGCAAATTGTTGGAAGTCAGTAGCCCCAGGCTGAAGCCTGGGGTTATCAATACGGCGTCCCGACGGGACGC
>CAVAOU010000369.1:0-2265 GCA_963590085.1 Senegalimassilia sp.
CCACCAAGACAGAGGAAATTCAGAAATGAGTTTCCTCTTATTTTTTTACACAAAAAATAAATGTAATTTTGTGATAGAATAAAATCCGGATAATTATGGAAAACAAGAAATACGTAATCAGTGTGGGACGCCAGTTCGGCAGCGGCGGCCACGTCATTGGAAAGAAGTTGGCCAAGCGCCTCGGCATCAAATTCTACGACAAGGAACTCCTCTTTGAGGCTGCCAAAGAAATCGGCGCCAATCCCGAGTTGTTCAAAAAAAACGACGAGAAACTCCCGTCGTTCTATATCAATAATCTGTCGATGAACCTCGGCTTCTACATCCAGCCGTTCACTGCCAGCCCAGTGTCGTCGTACTACGACAACGTGCAGAAAACCATCTGCGACACCATCCGCACCATCGCCGAGCGCGAATCGTGCGTAATCATGGGCCGTTGCGCCGACTTCCTGCTCCGCAACAATCCCTACTGCATCAACATCTTCATCAGCGCTTCGCAGGAAGCATGCGCTGAGCGCATCGCCAACCGCATCGAGGGTCTGACTCTCGACGACGCCAAGGCTCTGGCGAAGAAAAACAACAAGTTGAGAGCGGAATACTACAACTTCTACACCGACAAGGAATGGGGACACTCATCCTCCTACGACCTCTGCATCGACTCGTCGCGCCTGCCGGAGGAGGAAGTGCTCAACCAGATAATTTCGTATGTAGAAACCCGTCTGCGTCAGTAGCCGGAAAAGGACTTACTCCTTATCGGGGAGTTCTTCAAATTTCACATCAGTGGCGTTGCGCTTGGTGGTTTTGGATTTCAGTCGCTTGTAGAGCACTAATTCCACAATCGAGTGCAACGCATATATTATAAACGCCACGCCTACAATGAGTGCAAGCCACTGCTGCACAATCTGAATGCCGATGGCAAACAGGGCTATGCCGCAAACCATCACAATGGCAGGCATGATAAACACCCAGAACGGCAACAAAACGGTTTTCCGCACCGAGAAGATTTCCCAAAACTTAAACAACGCACCTACAATCAGCAGCGTAGCCGAAAGATAGGAGAAGATGCCTACAAACATCTGGCTTGCAGCAACCATCGCGATGCCCAGCACAAGGCTGCACGCCAACGGGATGCCAGCGCCGATAAGCGCTCCGCGCTGAATCAGTCCGTCCTTAAACTTGGATATCAGAGCTATCGACAGCCAACTGCTGAACACTATGATGACAATGCCGACAACAATCGACACGACATTAAACACGCCCATACCTTTTGACCAAAGCACCACAAAAAGCACTCCCACTGCCAACAGCAGCAAATCAAACACTACAGAAAACTTATTCTTCATCATTTCCTTATTTGTATAATTTCATACTTTTAGTTTCAATCAAATCCGCTACTCCACGCTGAAATAGTCCAACGGCGGATTGAAGTAGCGCGACATCGATTTCAGGTTCTCGCGGTAGCATGGCTGAGCAAAGTCTATGCCGTTGAAGAAGGCATCGTTGTCGGCCTGTGCCTGCTGCTTGGAGGCATCCGGAGCAGCAGCAGAAATCACCTTTTTTCCGTCGAGAACAACAGTTATCGCCGTTGCGTTCCAGTCGACAACCAACATCTCTCCAGGCTTTATCTGCTGCAGGTTGTCGGCATAGCCCTCAATGTCGAGGTTAAGCGCAATGCTGCCGTTTCCCTCCCACCTCAAGAGAAGATAATGCATGTCGCCGGTGCGTCTAAAGTCGTAGGTCAACTTGCCGTCGCCGAGATTTACGTCGGTAGAAACCATTGTAACGGCACGCGGCAAACGCGGAGCAACGACAACCTTGCCTTCAAGCAGGTTTGGGCGCACACCGAGAAAATACTGGCTCCACACGCGCAACTGCTCGGAATTGCTCCACGACTGGAGGAATGTGCCAGAGCGGCGCGACCATTCATGTCCTGGGCGGCACCATGCGTCGGCGCACTCTGAGAGGCTGCCCACGGCACCTTCGTAGAGTGCCTGACGGTTCATATTGTCGAACAGGCGGAACGCGGTGTCCTCCTGGTTGAACTCAATCATACGCTGCATCGCCATGCCGTTAAGCCACAGCCACACCGTGCCGTTGTGGTAAGCATCGTCCTTATGGTAGCGGTACCACTGCTCGTGGTAAGGGTGGAACTGGTCGTCCATCTGGTCGAGCGACGACACTCCCCACGGATATGTAAGTTTGCTCCAGAGCGTCTTGATGTCGGAACGCTTCAGTTGGCTGTCCTGCAACAGTCCGTAGGCAAACATT
>CAVAOU010000370.1:0-2251 GCA_963590085.1 Senegalimassilia sp.
CTATAACCCCACGGCTTTAGCCTGGGGCTGGGCATTGCATCCTTTTTCTGCGTGCTGTAAGTACGCCACCCCAGCGAAAGCGCCCCGTCGGGGCGCCGCCCTCACCAGCACAAACATTTCCATTATTTAACTCGCAAACATTGCGATGATTACAAAAAAGTTGTAATTTTGCGACATGTAATCGCTACTATGATTTACAACCCCCTTCTTGCGGTTTGATTGTTGCCGCACGGAGACGCTAATTAAGTAATTGTCAATAATTTAATCTATATTTCTAAACAAAATGAAGATTCTTCAGAGATTATTTGTCGTTGTTGCCATCGTTGGCAGCGCTTTTTCTATGCGCGCTGCCAAAGCCGACAACTACAAGCCCGCCGACATGCAGATGTGGCTTGGCGACTACACTACCTCTAGCAATGTGTCGCAGGACATGGTCCTGCTTGGCGAAAATGCCGACGGCCAGCAAATCTGGGTGTGCAACAAGCCAAACCCGAGCAAAGACAACCTGCACGCGCGATGGTCGGAGAGCAGCGGCCGCTCAATGTCGGCCAACGAGCGAAAGTTTGAAAAAAACAAAAAGTACAGCATCAACACCTCCTACAATAACGTCAGTTATGAGTGCGAGATTCCAGCCGACGAAACCTACCTCTACGTGGTGAAGCCACTGACCAGCACCAACGCCGAAATGTTCTTCTGGGACGGCACGAGCGAGATTGACTTCATCAAGGAGTTCTACTTAGCGCCGCGCATCACCATGGTGGTCGACAACGTTTACGTACGTTATAATCAATATCTCCAAAAAATATCCTACAACATCACTGGCATCACGCTCGATGCCATCGCCCGCGTCGACCTGGAGTCGCACACCGACGGCGCCGAGGGATGGGGCGTGATCGACACCTCCTATAGCCTGTCGGGCTCCTACGATTCAAACAGTGGCGACAGCAAAGCAGGCCACTCTTACCGCATCAAAATCTATCTCAAGGACAAATACAAGGTCTTCGCCAAGGACGGATTGTGCAGTTCAACAGAGACTGGACTCCTCCACGGCACACCAGTTTGGGAGAACTACGAAAGTTTCAACGGCGCCACATGGCTCCGTATGAATGTCGGTGCTCTAGCAACCAACGACATTGACATGGAAGAAATTGGCGTTACCAAAGAAGGCTACCAAATTTGGTCATGCAACAACGACACTGGCGCTTATGCATACGCCTATTGGCATTATGGCGACAGTGCTATTGGCGACGATACATATAGTGGCTCATTTACCAGCCTCGGCACGAATAGTGAAGAGATCATCAAAAGAGCCTATGAGTCAATTTGCAATAGAAAAGTACCCGACGACGCGTCGAAACGGTTCTTCTTCAGGAAATTCTATCCGTATGACAACCACGGTGGCTCCGTGTTCTGCTGGGACATGAGCACCACCCCAAGTTTCATTCGCAAATATTACGTCAACGGATATTTCGATCTCACCGTTGACGATCCCGTCCTGCTCGCCGACAAAAAATCGTATGTCCAGCACTTGACTTGGCGCTTGGAAAGCGTAACCAGCAGACTCTTCGAAAAGGCTGTGATTCAGAAAAGTCTCGACGGCGGCAAAACGTGGGAAACATTCTACACCAACGCGCCTCTCTACGGCAACGCCTACGTAGAGATTCCCGCCACGCAGAAAAACGTTCGTTTCCGCGCCATCGCCTATCCTAAGGACACATACAAGGTGGTCGTTGAAAACGGTTGCTGGATTAGCACAAGCTCCAACAAGCAGTTGAAGCCTACCGACCTTTCTTGCACCGTCACGGCTTCGGCAATCGACCCCGACAAAGACTTTGTCTACGACGCAACAGCGGGTACGAAGTCGTTCAAGACCACCGTGGAATGGAACTGCTCCGACAATATGACAGAACTCTTCGGCGGCGGCGAACTCCAGTACAGCGTCGACAAAGGCAATACCTGGCACGCACTCGCCAACATCAGCGCGGCAAGCGGCTCCGAGGATGTGGAAGTGCCTGTCGGATGCAGCGCATATCTTTTCCGCGCCAACATCTATCCGTCGACCAACGTCAGCGACGACGACCTCTACAGCATATCTGCCGTTTCCGACACCGTAAAGGTGACCTACAACGAGAAGGATATCTCAGTATCGATATGGTACGGCGATGTCAAACCGGTTGATGGCTACAACGACCTGTCAACAGTGCCGTTGAACTATACCGTCTCTAAGACTCTGTGGCAACTGTGCGACAAG
>CAVAOU010000371.1:0-2248 GCA_963590085.1 Senegalimassilia sp.
ATACGACACCTCTACGAGGTGTTCTCCCTCGCATTTTTGCTTTACATCATTTCTTCCGCCACATAAAAGGCACTGCTTGCGGGGATGCCGCAAGCAGTGCCTTTATTATGAATAGGGAACTAATACCTTAGTTTTTGTTGGCGCGTTTGCGCTCAGTCTCGTCGAGGATGATTTTGCGCATACGCATGTGGTTAGGAGTAACCTCAACATACTCGTCGGCCTTGATGTATTCAAGAGCCTCCTCAAGGCTGAACACTACTGGCGGGATGATTCTCGCCTTGTCGTCGGCGCCCGAAGCACGCATGTTGGTGAGTTTCTTCGACTTGGTTACGTTGACCACGATATCGTTGTCCTTCGCGTTTTCGCCAACCACCTGACCGGCATAAACCTCTTCCTGCGGGAAGATGAAGAAGCGTCCGCGATCCTGGAGTTTGTCGATGGCATAAGCGTAGGCTGTGCCCGACTCCATGGCGATGAGCGAACCGTTGGTGCGGCGCTCGATGTCGCCCTTCCAAGGCTGATACTCGAGGAACTGGTGACTCATGATGGCCTCACCTGCCGATGCTGTGAGCACATTGGTGCGCAGACCGATGATACCGCGCGACGGGATGTGGAATTCCATCTGGATGCGGTCGTTCTGGGTGTTCATCGACACGAGTTCACCGCGGCGGCGGGTAACCATATCAATTATCTTGCTTGAATATTCTTCCGGCACGTTGACAGTCATCAACTCGATAGGCTCACACTTCTGACCGTCGATTTCCTTGATGATTACCTGCGGCTGGCCAACCTGCAACTCGTAGCCCTCGCGACGCATGGTCTCGATGAGCACCGACAAGTGGAGCACGCCACGGCCGAACACGGTCCACACGTCTTCGTGCGGATCCTTCTTCACGCGGAGAGCAAGGTTCTTGTCGAGTTCGCGTTCCAAACGGTCGGCGATGTGGCGGGAAGTAACAAACTTACCGTCCTTGCCGAAGAATGGAGAATCGTTGATGGTGAAAATCATCGACATTGTAGGCTCGTCAATTGCGATGCGCTCAAGTGGCTCAGGATTGACAGCGTCGGTAACGGTGTCGCCGATTTCAAAGCCTTCGATACCAACAAGTGCACAGATGTCGCCGCTTTGCACGCTCTGCACCTTGCGGCGTCCCATGCCCTCAAACACATGCAGTTCCTTGATGCGCTGGCGCACCACGCTTCCGTCCTTCTTGCAGAGGCCGATGTCCATGCCCTCGCGGAGTTCGCCACGGTGCACACGACCGATGGCGATACGTCCCACATACGAAGAGTAGTCCAACGATGTGATAAGCATTTGCGGAGTGCCCTCAAGCACCTGTGGCTCTGGGATGTATTTGATGATTGCGTCGAGAAGCGGGATAATGTTGTCGGTAGGTTTCTTCCAGTCTTCGCTCATCCAGCCCTGCTTTGCCGAGCCGTAGATTGTTGGGAAGTCGAGTTGCTCTTCGGTTGCGTCGAGGTTGAACATCAAGTCGAACACCATCTCGTTGACTTCGTCAGGACGGCAGTTGGGCTTGTCCACCTTATTAATGACTACAACCGGCTTGAGTCCCATCTGGATGGCCTTTTGGAGCACGAAGCGCGTCTGCGGCATCGGGCCCTCAAAAGCATCGACAAGGAGGAGGCATCCGTCGGCCATGTTGAGCACGCGCTCAACCTCGCCACCGAAGTCGGAGTGTCCCGGAGTGTCGATAATATTGATTTTGTAACCGTTATAGTTGATTGAAACGTTCTTTGAAAGAATTGTGATGCCACGCTCGCGCTCGAGGTCATTGTTGTCGAGCATCAACTCGCCTGTTGATTGGTTGTCGCGGAAAAGATGGCCCGCGAGCAACATTTTGTCCACCAATGTAGTTTTACCATGGTCGACATGGGCAATGATGGCAATGTTTCTGATTTTCTGCATATAAACTATACCTATTTTGGGCGCAAAATTACGATTTTTTTAGCATTCCGCACTACTCTCCAGCCAAGAATTTCACGGACGGAGCGAAAAAATGTGTTTTACAACATATTCCCTCACGCTCCGCAAAAAACATCAAATGCCCCTTTTTGAGTTTGCAAATTAAAAATAATTCACTATATTTGTAAACAATTTCACACTTAATTTAGATTTACGGTTATGAATAAACACATTCCATTAGCAATCGCCGCTGCGGCGTTGTGCCTCACCGCCAACGCCAAGCAAATCAGCGTCCAGCAGGCAGAGACTGTGGCAAGAAAATAC
>CAVAOU010000372.1:0-2247 GCA_963590085.1 Senegalimassilia sp.
GCCATATCCTCAAGGTGATGTACGACCGAGAGTTGGGATTGCTCCACATCAATCCAGGTGCGGCTGGCGTCTACGGCTGGCAGGCTGTGCGCACGTTGATCCGACTGACCGTTGACAACGGGACTATCAAAGATCTCGAAATCATCGAACTTGCAAAACCAGAACTATCATCAATTAAATAATATAGAATTATGAAAAAATTAGTTTTGACATTGGCAATTGCACTGGCGTGCGGAAGCATGGCTTTTGCCCAGACATCGAAGAAGGTGGCTACAACAGCCGCTAAGGTTGAACAATGCGCCAACAAGGTTGACAAGGCTTGCTGCAAGGCAAAGACTGAGGGCGAGACTGCAAAGAAATGCTGCAAGGCCGCTGGCGACAGCGTGAAGAAGCAATGCTGCAAGGCGGGCAAACAATGCTGCAAGGCGAAGATGCAGGCTGACTCAGCAAGCAAGAAGGCCGTTAAGCAATGCTGCAAGGCAAAGATGCAGGCCGACTCTGCACGCGTGAAGGTTAAGAACGGCGTAAAGACTGTAGTGAAGAAATAATCCGTCGCCGGAAAGCAGAATAAAAGAACTCCGCCGCAGGCTCAAGCCCACGGCGGAGTTCTTTTGTGGTAAGTGGTCGACTATGCGTCGATGTTGGCGTAGGTCGCGTTTTTCTCGATAAACTCGCGGCGTGGAGCAACGTCCTCGCCCATGAGCATTGAGAAGATGCGGTCGCAGGCAGCGGCGTCGCTGATGTGCACCTGCTTGAGCCAGCGGTTCTCAGGGTTCATTGTGGTTGTCCAGAGTTGCTCGTCCGACATCTCACCAAGACCTTTGTAGCGCTGCACCTTAATGGCTTTCTCGTCGCCGTGGCCGAATTCCTCGATGAAACTTGCCTTCTGGTCATCGCTCCAGCAGTAGCGCTCCACGTTGCCCTTGCTGCATTTGTACAATGGCGGGGTAGCGATGTAGAGGTAGCCGTTTTCGATGATTGGGCGCATGCGGCGGAAGAAGAGCGTCATCAGAAGGGTGGCGATGTGGCTTCCGTCGACATCGGCATCGGTCATGATGATGATCTTGTGGTAGCGGAGTTTGCTGATGTTAGGCTCCTTGCTGTCTTCCTCGGTGCCGATGGTCACGCCAAGGGCGCGGAATATGTTGGTGATTTCCTGATTGTCGAAAACCTTGTGCTCCATTGCTTTCTCTACGTTGAGGATTTTACCGCGGAGCGGAAGGATTGCCTGATGCACGCGGTCGCGTCCCTGCTTTGCCGTACCGCCTGCCGAGTCTCCCTCGACGATGAAGAGTTCGCAGTCCTCGGCTGTGCGTGACTCGCAGTCGGCGAGTTTGCCTGGAAGGCCGCCGCCGCCGAGAGGCGACTTGCGCTGGATGCTTGCGCGCGCCTTCATTGCTGCGCTACGCGCCTTGGCTGCCAATGCTACCTTCTGCACGATGGTGCGTGCCTGCTTCGGGTGCTCCTCGAGGTATGCTCCGAGAGCATCGCTCACGGCAGTCTGCACGGCGCCGATAACCTCGTTGTTGCCGAGTTTGGTCTTTGTTTGACCCTCAAACTGAGGTTCCATCACCTTCACCGAAATCACGGCGGTGAGGCCTTCGCGGAAGTCGGCTGGGTCGACAGTTACTTTCTCCTTTTCGAGAATTTTCGACTCGTCGGCATATTTCTTCAGCGTCGATGTCAAGCCGCGTCGGAAACCGGTGAGGTGTGTACCGCCCTCGATGGTGTCGATGTTGTTGACAAACGAGTAGATGCACTCGTTGAACGCTGTGTTGTAGGTGAATGCCACTTCAACAGGGATGCCCTGGCGCTCGGTGTTGATGTAGATGATATCTTCGATGAGATGCTCTTTCGATTGGTCGATGTAGCGCACGAATTCCTTGAGGCCTTCCGTGGAGTAGAACACTTCGCTCTTAGGCTCGCCGTTCTCGTCCTTGGCACGCATGTCGGTGAGCGTGAGGTGGATGCCTTGGTTAAGGAATGCGAGGTCGCGCAGGCGGTTGGCCAGCGTGTCGTAGTCGTAGACGGTGGTCTGCGTGAAGATACTTGGGTCCGGTTTGAAGAACACCTTTGTGCCGGTTTCTTCGGTGTCGCCCACGATTGCTACAGGAGCCTTCGGATGGCCGTAGGCGTATTCCTGCATGTAGACGTGTCCGTCGCGGCGCACCTCGGCGCGCAGATAGGTCGACAGCGCGTTGACGCACGAAACGCCGACGCCGTGCAGACCGCCCGAAACCTTGTAGG
>CAVAOU010000373.1:0-2243 GCA_963590085.1 Senegalimassilia sp.
GAGGTAGGCATACAGCCGTCCGCCGTCGATCCGCTTAAGGCTGTCGAGCGCCAGGGTCTCGGCATCGTCGTCGGAGGCGTGGGCAAGGCTCTCCATCAGCGCGAGGGCACCGTCGGAGGCAAGCACCACGGAGTCGCTGGCGCACTGGTAGGCCAGGCGCTGCCAATCGCGACCAGACATACGCACATCCACGGGGATTTCTCCATTGTCAATAAGTCTGCTACCCACGTGGCGCACAAGCCATTGCGCGCGACGGTCAGAGAGGTAGCGGTTGCGTGCGGCAGAGCCCTCTGGCGATGCCGTTCCCTCGATGGTCATGCCAACGATGTTCACGCCAAACTTGTTGCAATAGTCCAGGAATTTGTCCAATTTTTGGACAGCACGAGCATTGTCGGCAACCGATACATCGATGTCGACTTTGTTGCGTTGAAACAGGAATGAAAAGTTTTCACCGGCCGCCCACGATGGGCAGACGCACAACACAACGAATAATAAGGTTAAAACAATGTTCGTTACAAATCTCATTATTGGCTAAATAATGGCCTTTCTATTACAATCTCGTTACAAATTGTTTGCAAACGTATGTATAAAAATATTAAATCGCAACTCCCCCCCGAAAAATTGCGAGAAGTCGACATTTTTAACGCGTTTAGCAATAAAAGGGTAAGAGTTTAACAATAGAGGCAAGATGTAAGGGTGGAGAGGTAAGGGGTAAGAGAGCAAAAAGCGCCCCGCTGAGGGGGCGCTGTGTTGCTGATGCTGGATAAGCCCAGGATTTACTGATTATCTAATATTTGCGTTAATCTTTGTTTGCGAGCAAGCCCCAAACGCCGGCAGCCAATGCGCCGCCCACAAACGGGCCTACGATAAATACCCAAAGTTGCGACAACGCTTTGCCGCCTTCAAAGAGCGCCGGACCGATGGAGCGTGCCGGGTTGACCGATGTGCCGGTGTAGTGGATACCTACCAAGTGGATAAGCACCAGCGCGAGGCCGATGGCGAGTCCTGCCCAGTTGTTGGTAGCGCCGTTGGTCTTGCTCGTTGCGCCAAGCACCACGAGAACGAAGACAAATGTGAGTACCACCTCGGCGAGAAGGCCGTTAAACACGCAGCCAGAAGCGCAGGCATTGGCACCGGTCTTGGTGCCCAGGGCGAGCGACGGGTCGGTCTGGACAAGGCCGTAGAGCACAGCCGCAGCGATGATTGCGCCAATCACCTGAAACACCATATAGCCCACGCAGTCCTTGGCGCTCATGCGCTTGCTGAGGAACACGCCAAGGGTGATGGCCGGATTGATGTGGCAACCTGAGATGCCGCCGATGGCATAGGCCATGGCAACCACAGCGAGGCCAAACGCCAGCGCCGTGCCGAGCACGGATGCAGTGTCGACGCCGCAGTTAAGGCTCACGGCAGCGCCGCAGCCCATAAATGTCAGCACGAATGTGCCTACCATTTCTGCAAAATACTTTCTCATACTTATAAATTTAGGTTATTAAATAGTGTTTTCCATTTAAAACACATAAAGTTACAAAATTGTTTGAACATCTTGCATACCTTTTCCTACCTACAATACCTAATTGTTGTGGTAGGGGGAGGAAGATTTACTACAAAATAGTGATTGAAGTGCAATAAAAGTCAAAATACCTTTGCAACTGAAAAAATTTGATAAAAAAGGTTTGCAATGAATAAAGGTATTCTTTTATTGTCGGCCTGCTTGGTGGCTACAATGGCTACTGCCAACGCCAAGAAGCATCACGACAATGTCGAAAAGACAGTAACAACAACCACTACAGTTGTGCGTGGCGACACGACAATTACCACTACCACAGTAACTACACATCCTGCACAGCCGGCTCCAGAGAAGCGCAGTTTCAAGTCGCGCCTTTCGCTTGGAGGATACGGCGAAGCGGTGATGACACGCAATTTCTATAGCGACAACGTGAACCGCTACTCCAAGGCGTCGGACTACAAGGACGCCAAGGGTCACGGCCGTTTCGACCTTCCTCACGCAGTAATCATGCTTGGCTTCGACTTCGGTCGCGGCTGGACTTTCGGCTCGGAAATCGAGTTTGAGCACGGCGGCACAGAGAGCGCCGTTGAGATGGAGGCCGAAGAGACTGGCGAATGGGAAAAGGAGATTGAACGCGGCGGCGAGGTTGCCCTCGAGCAACTCTGGATCAACAAGGAGTTCAAGCCGTGGCTCCAGGTGCGTGCCGGACACATGGTTGTGCCAGTGCGCGCGC
>CAVAOU010000374.1:0-2230 GCA_963590085.1 Senegalimassilia sp.
CATCAGCCGTTCCCAGTTTTGCGGGTTCGACGGGTCGATGTCGAGAGTGTAGGAGAGTTGCTCGGCAGCATCCTTGTAGTCCTTCTTGAACGACAGGTAGTCGCAGAAGAGGCTGCGCAGGGGCGCCTCGTGGGGGTGCTGGTTGAGGATTACGCGAAACATGTTGTCGACGCGCGCCGATGAGTCGCCCTGCTGGATGCAGTTGCGGATGTAGTCGGTGAGGATTTCCACCTTGGTGTCGACCTCGATGTTCTTGTTGAGAAGCACGTTGGTTATCTCCTTCTCGTAGTTTGTCGAGTCGCCGAGACTGTTGTAGAGGTTCGCCTTCTGCAGGTTGGCGTAACCGTAGTCGGGGTCAATCTCCAGAGCGCGGTTGTAGTAGTGGAATGCGCTGTCGGGCTTGTCGAGTTGGGCGAAGATGTTGCCTGCCAGAGCGTTTGGCTCAGCGCTGTTAGGCGCTTCGGCGAGGAGCATCTTGGCGTTGCTGATGATGCCTACGGTGTCCTTGAGTTGGAACAGGTAGTTCACCTTCATCACCGTGCTGTTAAGGGTGCGTCCTTCGGTCTTCTCCACGCTGTCGATGGTGGCGATGGCCTTCTCGAAATTGCCTTGTGCGCCGTAGCCGACTGCCAGTTTCGGATAGAGTTCGGTTTTCGTAGGATATTCCTTGACCAGTTGTTCGAGCACCCGCACCGCTTCGTCGCTTCTGCCGAGCGACGAGCACAGCGCCGCATAGACATAGTTTTCGTAGTAGTCGGCAGGACGGTCGACGGTGTTCTGCCGCATCAGCGCTACGGCAGTGTCCAACTCCGCCTGGGTAGGGTAGTCGAGGTTCAATGCGGTGAACCCGAGATAGAAATTGATTGTCGGGTTCTCTGGGTCGAAGGCATGGGCATGCTTCAGAAGGGAGTAGGCGGCATCGTAGTCGCCCGCCTCTTTCTTCGAGATAGCCTCGATAAACGCGTATCCCGCCTTGCGCTTGTCGGCGTCTGATGGCTTGCCTGCAAACATCGGCAGAATGATTGCCGAGAGCAGCGCCAACACAAATATGTTTCTGAATTTGTTGTTCACAATCTTTTCCTTTCCTATTGGAGCAGTTATGGTTATTTCACTCCCGTGTGGCCGAATCCGCCGGCGCCGCGCTCGCTGTCGGCGAGGGTTTCGGCTACCGACCATTCAACAGTGGCGTGGCGCGCCACCACCATTTGGCAGATGCGCTCGCCGTGGTTGACAACAAACGGCTCGTTGCTGAGGTTCACGAGGATGACGCCGATTTCGCCGCGATAGTCGGCGTCGATGGTGCCCGGGGTGTTGAGCACTGTGATGCCGTGCTTCAGCGCGAGTCCGCTGCGGGGGCGTATCTGGCATTCGTAGCCTTCCGGCAACTCGATGAAGATGCCCGTCGGGATGAGTTTGCGCTCCAGCGGCGCGATGGTTACGGGCTCTTCGAGATTGGCGCGGAGATCCATTCCTGCGGCACTTGGAGTGGAATATTGAGGCAAATCGTTTTTCGATTTGTTGATAATCTTTACTGTTACGTTGTCTGTCATTTCCGAAATGTGTATAATTGTTGCGAAAGTACTTAAAATCTACGAATTAAGAGCACGTTTTTGTGCTAAAATAACAAAACAAAAGGCCGTCCGACAACGGACAGCCTTCGTTTTCTTGCGTAATCGCAACGCAATGGGGCGATTACTTTCTGATTCCGAGCTCCTCTTTAGCGATGATTGCACGGTAGCGGTTGATGTCTGTGCGGATCAGGTAATCCAACAGACGGCGACGCTTACCTACGAGCATCTTGAGGGCGCGAGTTGTACTATGATCTTTGTGATTTGACTTCAAGTGCTGAGTCAAATGAGCAATACGGATAGAAAATAATGCAATCTGGGACTCTGCAGAACCAGTATCAGTATTCGACTTACCGTACTTCTCGAAGATCGCCTTTTTCTCTTCAGAATTTAAATGCATTCTAAATCAGTTTAAAAAGTTAATATTCAATTAGCGACCGCAAAGGTAATAACAATTTCCTAATTGCCAAAACCTTTCAGCAGAAAAATTTATCAGGGATTCAGGCTTTGTGTGTGTTTTCTTTTTATGTTTTATATTGAGTTTTCAAAATAAAAATGTAATTTTGTAACGTCTGTACCCATACCGGAAGCCCCGATGGGCAGAGGGTGGGCAGATATACATATTGGTAAAGGCGTTTTTGTACGCTTTGGTTTTGACGATC
>CAVAOU010000375.1:0-2220 GCA_963590085.1 Senegalimassilia sp.
GGGGCGGCACGGCGATGAATATCGTTGACAGGCGGTAGAAGAGGTCCTCGCGGAAGCGGCCCTCGGCTACAGCCTTCTGCATGTTAACGTTGGTGGCGGCCACTACGCGGATGTTGGTTTTCTGCACTTCCGATGAGCCCACTTTGATGAATTCGCCCGACTCCAGCACGCGCAACAGTCGCGCCTGTGTGGTGAGCGGCAACTCAGCCACCTCGTCGAGAAAGATTGTGCCGCCGTTGGCTTCCTCAAAGTAGCCTTTGCGTGAGGAGATTGCGCCTGTAAATGCGCCCTTCTCGTGGCCGAAGAGTTCGGAGTCGATGGTACCTTCAGGAATCGCTCCGCAGTTCACGGCAATGTATTTGTTGTGCTTGCGCGAACTGAATGCATGGATTATCTGCGGAAAAAATTCCTTTCCGGCGCCGCTCTCGCCATTGATCAGCACCGACAAGTCGATAGGCGCAACTTGCAGCGCGCGGCCCACAGCGGCCATCAGCGCCGGCGAGTTGCCGATTATCCCGAAGCGTTGTTTTGCTTCTCTTATTTCAGGGGTTATCTCTATTGCCATAAACTGTTCTCCATACTTTAAGCTTACAAAGATAATATAATTTGGGGGTACTTTGGCAAGACTGGAGGCAATATAACACATTTTTAGGCTGAAATAGTCGCGGATTATGCATAACTTTGCCGTATGGACGAAACGATTAAAATTGCTGTAGTGCAGCACGATATTGTGCCGGGGTCGGTAGGGGAGACTCTGCAGCGGGTGGAAAAACTCGCCGAGGGGTGCCGCGGCGTCGACGTGGTGGTGCTTCCCGAGATGTTTGCCACGGGCTTTGAGGTGGACAACGCTTCGATAGCCGAGCCGCCAGAAGGGTGCGTGTACCAGTGGATGGCGGCGATGGCTGAGCGATGGCAGGCGGCCGTGGTGGGCAGCGTGGCTGTGGCCGACGGCGACGGATGCCGCAACCGCCACTATTTTGTGATGCCCGACGGCTCGTACCGCCACTACGACAAGCGCCATCTCTTCACCTTCGGCGGCGAGGACCGCCTCTATCGCGCGGGCGACAACCGTGTGGTGGTGCACTATAAAGGTGCGCGCTTTCTGCTGCAAACATGCTACGACCTGCGTTTCCCCGTGTTTTCGCGCAACAGGGGCGACTACGATGTGGCAATCTATGTGGCAAGTTGGCCGTCGTCGCGCATCTCGGCATGGGACGCTCTGCTGCCGGCGCGCGCCATCGAGAACGTGTGCTGCGTAGTTGCCGCCAACCGCATCGGCTCTGCCGGACGCCTCGAATATAACGGGCATAGCCGCATCATCGACCATCTTGGGCGCGACATGGCAACGCTTGGTCCCGGCGAGGAAGGCATCCTGACGGCAGAAATCCCACTGCCCAAACTGCGCGCCTTCCGCAAGAAGTTTCCCGTGCTCTCCGACGCCGACCGTTTTTCGCTCACCGAATAACCGTTTTTTTGCCCGATTTTTTGCCGTTTATTTTGTCGATAACCTAGGAAATGTGTAATTTTGCGGCATATAAAACTTAGGAAATGTGTAAAATCTGGATTTGCGAAACCTAGGAAATGTGTGAAATTCGACATTCTTAAACTTAGGAAACGTGGAAATGAGACGAAAAATTTACGACAGATTAGTCAATTGGAAGGCTACCAACAATGGAGAAAACGCATTGCTGGTCGACGGTGCCCGACGTGTCGGCAAGAGTTTTATAGTTGAAGAGTTTGCCAAAAGGGAATACGACTCCTACATTTTGATTGACTTTAACAACACGATGCCGCAGGTGCTTGACTTGTTCAAGAACTACCTTTACGACCTCGACACGTTTTTCATGTATCTGCAACTGTATTTCGACGTGAAACTCCACAAGCGGAAATCGCTGATAGTTTTTGATGAGGTACAGGCATTCCCCGCCGCCAGAGCAGCGATAAAATATCTGGTTAAGGATGGCAGGTACGACTACATCGAAACGGGGTCGCTTGTTTCAATCAACAGGAATGTCAAGGACATTGTAATCCCTTCTGAAGAAATAAGGATTGACATGCACCCGATGGATTTTGAGGAATTCCTCTGGGCCATGGGCGAAGAGTCGTTGATGCAACTCATCAAGATGCAATTTGAGCACAACAAGCCTCTTGGACCTGATATGCATCGTAAGGCCATGACAATGTTCCGTCAGTATCTGATTGTGGGCGGCATGCCACAGG
>CAVAOU010000376.1:0-2218 GCA_963590085.1 Senegalimassilia sp.
GCCTCTATCAGTTGCTCAGCCTCGCTTGCGTGAAGTCAGCATCTGCAAGCCAGCCAGAAAACTTCGTAAAGGCAGCCAACGCCTACCAGCAGTTTATCGACGGTCAGGAGTACGGCAAAGACTACGACCTCAACAACTTGCTCACATTGCTCTCACGCTACACCAACGCTGCTGCATTCAGCAAGGATCAGGCCACAAAGGACGACATGTTCAAGAAAGGTCTCGCAGTCGCTGCGAAGATCGACGAGAAGGCCGACAAGACTTCAAACTACGCAGTTGTGCTCCAACGCAAGGCTCAGTTGATGAACGGCTACTACGGCGCTCAATACAACTCTGAGTGCGCAAAGACTTACCAGGAAGCAATCAGCGCTGCCGAAAGCGACGCAAACCTCGACAGCAACCTGAAGGCTAACATCGAGTTTGAAGGCAACCTCTACATCGCTACCTACACTCAGGTAATCGAGAAGGACATGGCAAAGGCTCGCCCATACTACGAAAAGGCATACAGCGCTAAACCTAACGAAGCGCTCCGCAAATTTATCGACAGCCAGTACAAATAAACGGCTATCGAGACCATTGAAAGAGTGCGGGTTACAAAATCCGCACTCTTTTTTTGTGATTTTTTCGGCGAAAAAGTTGCCTGAATAAAATAGATGTATTACCTTTGCACTACCAAAAAAACAAAATCTATTGTCCAGTGGTGTAATGGTAGCACTTCGGATTCTGGTTCCGCCTGTGAGGGTTCGAGTCCTTCCTGGACAACAAAAAAGATGTTTCGCTTGAAGCATCTTTTTTTGTTTTACAACAGTCTCAGACTCTTGCATATCTCGATTTATTTAGCCACATTTGCATATAAGTAAAGCACAACACTATGACAGACGCAATATGCGTCAAGTCAAAACAAATGGGGATACACTAACAATCAAACGAAATGAAAAAACGCGTAACAGTTATTATCGAGCGCGACAAAGACGGGTACTACTCATGCTTTGTTGAAGACGAACTGCCGCAATGCGGGCTCATGGGCTACGGCAACACAGCGACAGAGGCGAAACAAGATATGCAAATCGGATATTACAAAATCAACGAACTCCTCGCCAGCGAAGGCAGAGAGCGACTGCCGGAACTGACGTATGTCTACAAATACGACATGCAGCCATTCTTCGAGCAATTCTCGTGGCTGAATGTAGAGAAGGTTGCCGAAGCAGCGGGCATCGATCCGTCGCTGATGCGCCAATATGCAGATGGGAGTAAAATGGTAGGGCAAAAGCACTACAACAAAATCAAGAGTGCCCTTCTCCGCCTCGCCAACGAATTGGCAAAAGCCAATCTGTAACCTAAGCCCTGATACTAATCAAAAAAAAGAATTGAAATTATGACAACCGACATTAGTTTAAAAGAGATTGCTAAAAAATTAGCGTCTGGGGAAATAACCCAAGAACAGGCAACCGAATTTGTGGCACAACGGAATGTAGAACAATTAAAAGAGCCTTTCAATATCAGAGAATTAAAGCATAGTGAGTTACTCGATGTGCTGAATTGCACATATATATCCAATCGTTTCTTCGGGAAATCACTATCATGGTTTTCCCAGAAATTAAACAATCACATCAAAAACGGAAAGCCAACGGAATTCACAAAAGAAGAACGCGAAATACTCAAGCATGCATTAATAACAATATCCATTGAGCTTGAAGATTTGGCAGACGAAATATAAATTTGGTAGTAGAATCTTTTAATTATTAAACCATGTTTATCCCTATCAACCCCTGGTGGGCATTTCCAGTTGCTCTGCTCGTTTGGGCATTGACCAGTATGTGGAAAAAATCAACAAAAACCAAATTAGTTGAAATCAAATACTCGAGTTTGACGGAGAAGCGCAAAGAAAAGGCTCGCAACCGAGCCGACAAGCATGGTTTTATCTATTTGGGTAATGCAAGGCAGCAACTTGGAGCGGGTGCGTATTGGGATATGACTATGGAGGATAATGTGGTGTGCCAATTTAACAATGGGAAAATCGGCTTTTACTCAATAGAGGATAAAGCAAATTTTTTTGCTGGGGTGGAAAGTCCTAAACCTTTATCATGCGAGATCCTAATTTCTAAAATTGACCGTGTCCGAGCTTGGTACCAACCAGGCGGGGATTATGGGCTTCTACGAATTGATCTGCAACCTTTCCCTAACTCGGAGTGCAATTATGTGAAAAGTTGGACTTCCT
>CAVAOU010000377.1:0-2218 GCA_963590085.1 Senegalimassilia sp.
TGTTTGTTCCATTTTCGATATCAATGTCTCCACAAGAGGAGTCCTCGCATCCTTTGCCTATGTGGTTAAGTATATTTGGACCACGTTCTAATATTAATTGTTGGATATTCTTACTGATAAATATATTCCCACACTTAGTATTTCGATAAGCGGAACCAAGTGTTCCTATACAAGCTCCACCAGAAGCGAAAATATAGATATCGCTGCTCTCTATTCGTATATTTCCACATGGCTGTCCTATATGGCAACCGATTCCTGCACCACGAGAGATGATATTCACCTGACCGGTACCTTTAATTGTTAGGGTTTTGCCTTTGGCTACATAAATACCTGACAAACAAGGCTCTTCATTTCCCAAATAATTCTCCCCATCATTAATCAATGTTGCGTTTCCTTTACAATCAATGCCTGCAACGTTGATGCAATTAAAACGAACTGTCAAATCAGGCTCGATAGAAATTCTGTTATCAGTAGTCTTTCCTGTAATTGTGCAGTTATCTGAGATTGTCAAATCAGAACACTTGCTTAGGTCGATTGTCCAATCAAATACAACATCCCTGTACATATCGGTCGCACCTTTGGGGAATATTGTGATGTCGCCTGTGGCGTCGACATACAACTGTTGCAATGCTGCTTTGTTCAGTTTGTCAAACACTTCTGTGGTATACACTCCGTCCTTTACGGTAAACTTGCATGGCTGGTGGGTTGCACTGCCCACGAAGAATCCACGTGTCTTGTCAACCTTTCCCTTCTCGCCTGAGTAAATCACGGTCGAGTATTCATCCTTCGACAATTCAGGGATAAATCCGTTATAGGCAACAATTTCTGTGTTGATTTCTGGAATGTATACAGTACTTTCTGCCGTCTGCTTCTTCCCGAGATTGAAATTCTTCAGTACATATAAGTCTGGACCCGTGTAGTCTGGGTTCTCCCCGTTTTGCTGCAACATCTCCTTCTGGTATTCGCCTACCATATAATTTCGCATCATGTCGCGCATCTCCTGTGTAGGCATAAGTTCGTACACTGGCATAAGTTCCACGTCGATAAGTGCAAGATTCTGTCCGTTTTTGATGGTTGAAACCCACTCGTCGAGGTTCTTGTAACTCTTCACTTGGGCGAGAAATTTTTCGAATGTTGTACCTGGCACAAGTGTATACACGTTTGTGCCGCCATAGGTGTTCAATGCTATCTCAGTGTTGCTTGAAATGGACTTCTCCTTTTGTGTCATTTCAAAATCGCCCTTCACGTTGATTACTTTGCTCGTCAAGTTGAGGGCTGCATTTATATCCTTGTCCGACGACGTTTCGGTGGTCTTTGTCTTCATTGACAATTTGAGTTCACCGCCAAGTGTTCCCCGTACAATGACGTGGGTGCCGTAAACATTAAAAATCTTTTTCATTATACTTTTGCGACTCGTTTCGTCTTTTGCCTCAGAGAAGTTCTTTATGTAGTCTTTCATACCACTTTGGAGCATATCAGTGTTCCCTTGTTCTGCAAAATAGCGTAGCATGCCGGCGCGCATCTGTCGCATTTTCACTATATGCATGATTTCCTGAATAGCGTACGAATAAGTCTCTTTAGAAGTTTTGTCTATTTTGAATCCACCATCGACTGATGCCTTGAATCCGCTTACGCCGACCTCGATTCCTGCGTTTATCGACAACTGGCTTGATAGAGCCGAAGTACTATTGCCCGACACTGATTCGGTCTTTGAATAGTAACGGCTTTCTTCGGTAACGGCATCTGTTTCTCCTGCATCTTTGAGTAAACTGAGCAGATTTGACAAATTTAAAGGAGTGGATCTGGAAAAATTGTATTTCCCGATATTTGGTTTACTGAAAACATTGACAGAGAAGCCTACACCAGTTGTTTTGGTTAAGTCTTTTTTGTCGGTGATTTCTCCGTTGTCAGGATCGTTGATTAAGCCTAACTGATTCAGTGTATACTCAACTTTTGAGCCGTCCTGCAGCGACACTACAAGATTTGCCGAGCGATCATCGTCTTCGATGTTTGTGTCAACGAAGATTTCCATTGCTTCATTGGCAGCACCAGACTTTTGGGAAATTCCCACCCAATCAGGGTATTCTGTTACTGCCCAACTTTGGCCTCCGGTAACCTGTATTTCATGGTACCCGTTGATGCGGCCCAATTCTATTGTAGTTGCCTCGTTGTCTGTCCGATTGTTGAGATTGTCGTCATGACAACTTTGAAAGAAGAA
>CAVAOU010000378.1:0-2214 GCA_963590085.1 Senegalimassilia sp.
CCTTTATCTCTCACAAAATTAATACATGCCTATCGAAGAAAAAAATTTCGCTACCGCAAATTCCCGACAAACCGCCAGCCACAGTCTTAAAGCCTTCCGATTCCTATTGCATCCTATTTAGCGCGATAATACAGTGTCGAACAATTATTTTCGGTAAAAAGTTTGCCAGCAACGTCCATTATCTTCTCTGATGTCGTTGAACGATACTGTTCTACTTCGCGATTGATTAATTGTGCATCGCCCAACATTTCGCAGTAGGCAAGATTTGCGGCACGTTCTTCGTTGCCAATATTACTGAACAATGTGTTTGACTCGAATTTATTCAATGCCTTCTCCAGCTCATTAGTCGGCACTAATTCATTCTGAAGCTTTTTGATTTCGATATTGATAGCATTCTCCACCGATTCATACGAAACACCAGGCAACAACTGTGCTTTGATTACAAAAAGACCTGGATCGACGTCTGCGGTGATTGATGCATCTATTGTTGCCACAAGATTGCCTTTTGCATAAATGTTGCGATACATTCTTGATGAGCGGCCCGTCGACAAAATATCACTAAGCAAATCACACACACAGTAATCGGCATGTTTGCGTCCGCACATTCTATATGCCTTAATCAACAAATTATGTGGCACATTTTTTTCTACTTCTTTAAATCTTGGCGCGGTCTGGCTGGGTTCTGTCGGCAAGATCTGCTTCTCGCGACTAATTTGGTTAATATGGGAGAACCATTTTTCTACCATATCAAATAGTTTGTCAGAATCCACGTTTCCCACAACCGACAAAATTGCGTTGTTGGGTGCATAATGAGTGTTGTAGAACTCCCGAATAACTGACCGCGGAACGTTCTCTATATCCGCAAGCGTTTTTCCTATCACTGGCCAACGATACGGATGTTCTTTATACACCATATCCCGCAACAGATGCCAAGCGTCTCCATATGGAGTATTCAGGCATCTTTGCTTAAATTCTTCTTGAACAACATTTCGCTGAACCTCGACCGATTTATCACCCAATGAGATATTACGCATTCTGTCGGCCTCTGCCCACAAAGCAGTTTCTATATTCGCGACAGGAATAATGTCATAGTAATTCGTTATATCGGTATTGGTCCAAGCGTTGTTCTCCCCTCCAGCCTCCAACAATACAGAATCAAATTTCGGTATTTCTGAAGTACCTCCAAACATTAGGTGCTCACACAAATGAGCCAAGCCTGTATATGATGGATTCTCATTTTTGGAACCCACTTTATATAGTATGTTCACAACCGCCATACCCGAAGTCGCATGACGGTTGTGAACTATCTTTAGCCCATTCGCTAGCGTATGTTGTGCAATGTCAATCATTTTAAGATTGACGCTTTGACAATTCTGATGTCTTCTTTCGGTCGGTCACTACTATCCGTTTCTACAATCTGGATTTTGTCGGCCACATCCATGCCTTGTTCGACTTCACCAAACACAGTGTAACCGCCATCCAAGAACGGTGTACCACCGATGGTCGTGTATATATCACGTTGTTCTTGCGAGAATTTGAACAATTTCCCGTTGAGCGAATCTTGTGTTTGCTTAATCAACTGTTCTTGCAGTTGCTGAATTCCCGCAGTGTCTCGAGACCGGCGCAAATTCATTATTTCTGCTCGATGCTCCTTGGCCAATGCTTCAAAAACCGCTTGCATTTGCTGATTCTGCATTGATTTCTCTATGCGAATTAATTCCGACTCGTTATATTTCTTCCCAGTAACAATATAAAATTGCGAACCTGAAGATTTTTTTTCAGGATTAACTGCATCCCCAGTCCTTGCAGCAGCTATCGCTCCGCGCTTATGAAACAGTTCAGATGCTTTAATCTCATTAGGGATTTCCTCGCCAAAATCGCTGGTACCCAATTGTTGTCCTGCTGATGCATTCTTTGAGGTCGGGTCTCCTGTCTGAATCATAAAATCCTTTATAACTCTGTGAAATAACACACCATCGTAGGCTCCTGCATTGACATTCTCAACAAAATTTTTCTTGTGGCCAGGTGTTAATTCCGACAATGAGACAACAATATCCCCCATCGTTGTCTCGAACTTGATTTTTACAGGTTGGATCAATTCCATGACATTCGCTGTTTTTGTTTTACTCTTTGACACTGACCATGCCGAAACGCAAACAATGGCAACTAATGTCAGTATAGCAACTTTAAAATTCAAATTAAAAACCTTTTGGA
>CAVAOU010000379.1:0-2202 GCA_963590085.1 Senegalimassilia sp.
CCATGGGAGTGATTATGCTCAGCAAGTTTGACGACCGCTATATGCGTTTGCGCCGCATTGCCGAGCGAGTCACCGACCTGATTAACCAGTATCTGCCCGACGAGATGGCTCTTGAGGCGCCGTTCTATGGCAAGAACGTGCAGTCGATGCTTAAACTCGGGCGTGCGCAGGGTGTGGCTATGGCTGCCGCACTGGTGAAGGACATCCCCATCGCCGAATATGCGCCGTTGAAGGTGAAGCAGGCAATCACGGGCAGTGGCGCGGCCTCGAAGGAGCAGGTGGCGGAAATGCTGCGGCGCATCCTCAATATCCCTCGCGAAGCCATCGACCCGCATCTCGATGCCACCGACGCACTCGGCGTGGCGCTGTGCCATTTCTACGAGTCGCAGCGGCAGGTTACGCAGAAGTCCTATTCATCGTGGAAGGATTTCGTGGCTCGCAATGCCGACAAGGTGACCAAACGATAAACGTATTACAAATAGGATATAAAAGAAAAAGGGACTCCACCACGGAGGCCCTTTTCTGCAATAATCATCATGCTATTAACAAACCATTGTAAATCTGAAAACGAACTGTACACAAATGGATGTGAATCAATTTGTCTAAAATAACTGCGTAAATCAATTTGGCAAGATTGATGCCAAAAAAGGTGAAGAGTGGATAAGTCGTTTATAATCAAGCGAAATGCTGACGGTGGCACTAATTGGGGTGCGGAAAAATTCCACACTCTGTGGCGCGACGGGTGTTGAAAAAGTCAACGGGGCAGAGGTTAGAGGCCGAATTGCTTGATTTTGTTGTAGAGAGTTTTGCGGTCAACGCCGAGCAGTTGGGCAGCCTTGCTTTTGTTGTACTTGGCTTGTTGCAGGGCTTCGAGTATGCGCTGGCGCTCCTCGTCGCTGTTGCGGAGTTGCAGTGACGGCGTTGCCGACGGCTCGCTCTTTGGTGCGGCAGCGGCGGTCAGTTCCTCGGAGAGGTTGTCGGGATGGATAAAGGCGTCCTGCGCGAGGAGGGTGGCGCGCTTCACTATGTTTTTCAACTGGCGGAGGTTGCCCGGCCACTGGTAGTTTTCGAAAATGCGGCACGTCTCGCTATCAAATCCTTTGACGTCGCGCCCCAGTTCCTTGTTGGCTTGGGCGAGGAAGAAATTGGCAAACAGCATAATGTCGCCAGTGCGCTCGGCGAGCGACGGCATCTGCAGCGTGAATTCGTTAAGACGGTGGTAGAGGTCCTCGCGGAACGAGCCGCGCTCAATGGCAGCCAGCAGGTTCTCGTTGGTGGCTGTGACAAGACGCACATCGACGTCGATTTCCTTCGTTGAGCCCACGGGACGCACTTTCCGCTCCTGCAAGGCGCGGAGCAGTTGCACCTGCACCTCATAACTGAGGTTGCCCACCTCGTCGAGAAACAGAGTGCCGCCGTTGGCCTCCTCGAAGGCGCCAGTCTTGTCGGCAAGAGCGCCTGTGAAAGAGCCCTTCACGTGGCCGAAAAATTCCGATGCTGCAAGTTCTTTGGGGATTGAGCCGCAGTCGATAGCCACAAACGGCTTGTCGGCGCGTCGGCTCTGCCGGTGGATGCGGTGGGCCACATACTCCTTGCCCGTGCCGCTTGCTCCGTTGATGAGCACCGACATCTGTGTGGGCGCTACGAGAGCCACATAACTGTAGAGTTTGCGTGCGGCCTCGCTGTCGCCTTCAAGAAAATCAGAGTCGGCCGATTGTGGTTGCCCAGTCGGGGCGTCGGCTTCCTCTTCGGCGTCAGCGCTACGGAGAGCCTCCTCGATTTTGGTGAGGAGCAATTCAGGCTTTATGGGCTTCGACACATAGTCGCTTGCGCCCTCTTTCATTGCGAGCACAGCGTTCTGGATGTCGGCATAACTTGTCATTATTATGATGGGCGCACTGATGCCCTTCTCCTTTTTCCATGTAAGCAGGCAAGTGCCGTCGTCGTCGGGCAGGCGCAGGTCTGAAAGGATGATGTCAAACGTCTCGTCTTCAAGCAACCTCTTGGCAGCGATGATGTTGCCAGCCACGGTTGCCTGAAATCCTTTCTTTTCAAGCCAGGTGCGAAGCATGGTGGAAAAGGTCAAATCGTCTTCGACGATAAGTATTGTTTGCCTCGTCATTATCAATGATGATAGATTCTGGGGATAAAGATACTGCAAATCGATAGAAGAAAAAAGCAACTTCATTATTTTTTTCTTTC
>CAVAOU010000380.1:0-2200 GCA_963590085.1 Senegalimassilia sp.
AATATCAACAGCGTCAGCACTATCACTATCATGTGGCCGCCCATCATGTTGGCAAACAGACGGACACAGAGTGCTGCCGGCTTGGTGAAGATTCCGAAGAGTTCGATTACCGGCATGATTGGCAACGGACATTTGAGTGCCAGCGGCACTTCCGGCCAAAAGATGTCTTTCCAGTAGTGCTTGTTGCCTTTCACGTTGGTGATTACAAACGTGCAGAGCGCCAAGACTAAGGTAATGGCAACGTTGCCGGTCAAGTTGGCTCCACCAGGGAACACAACGACCAAACCTAACAGGTTCATAGTGAAGATGAAGAAAAACGCCGTCAACAGGTAGCCTGCAAACTTAGGAGCCTTCTCGCCCAGAGTGTCCTTGAGCACGCCGTTGTAGATGAAGCCCACGAGAGCCTCTACGGCACCCATTCCCTTGCGGGGGGCTTTCATGCCGTTGCGCTTGTAGAAGCGCACCAGCGACAGCATCACTGCCAGAACAACGAGAGCGGAAATCATCAGGCCAGCAACGTCCTTAGTGATTGACAAGTCAATCGGACGATACTCTTTGCCGTCGGCTTCCACTTGCACCACCTTGCCGCTGTTGTCGCCTTCCGAAGCGATGCGGTAGACCACGCCGTTGCCGGCATCGTAGGTCTCGCCGCCTGTCACTCTTGAAGAGCTGAACAGATGCCAGCCACCGTTTGAATCATTGACGATGATAGGCAATGGAATGCGGTGCTCATGAGAGAAAGGCACTTCCCAGCCGTAGGCATCGCCAAGGTGCTCGAAGATGATTTCCTGGAGGTTCATGCCCTCTTCGGAACTCTTCTCGCCCTCTTGCGCCGACGAAGCCCGCAACGGCAATGCCGCCACGACCATTGTCACCAATATGGCCAGTACTTTCTTCATAGTCCTAATAAATACATACTGACACTACGTTTCTGTCAACATCGACGATTCCGCCTTCAATGGCCATCGACTCGCGCTGTGCAGCACCCTCGGCCTGATATTCGATTACGCCTTTGGCAAGTGCCGACACAAGTGAGGCATGGTTTTCGAGCACAGTGAATAGTCCGTTCTCTCCCGGAAGCATCACCATCGAAACCTGTCCGTCAAACAGAATCTTTTCAGCAGAAATCACTTTTAGTGTCATCTCTTTTGTTTTGTTACTTATTGATCAATCTCAGCCAACAGTTTCTTTCCTTTCTCGATGGCCTCGTCGATGGTGCCGACATTGAGGAATGCCTGCTCCGGATATTCGTCGACTTCGCCGTTGAGAATCATCTTGAAACCGCGGATTGTCTCGCTCAAAGGCACCATCACGCCTGGAAGGCCAGTAAACTGCTCTGCGACGTGGAACGGCTGGGAGAAGAAACGCTGCGCGCGACGTGCACGGGCAACGACGAGTTTGTCTTCGTCCGACAGTTCATCCACACCGAGGATGGCAATGATGTCTTGAAGTTCGTTGTACTTCTGAAGCAACTGCTTCACTGCTTGAGCCACATTGTAGTGCTCCTCTCCGATGATGTTCGGGTCGAGGATACGCGATGTAGACTCCAATGGGTCGACAGCCGGGTAGATACCAAGTTCTGAAATCTTACGGCTAAGCACCGTGGTAGCATCCAAGAAGTTGAATGTGGTTGCCGGTGCAGGGTCGGTCAAGTCGTCGGCAGGCACATAGATTGCCTGGACAGACGTGATAGATCCTTGTTTTGTCGACGTAATACGTTCCTGAAGAGCACCCATCTCAGAAGCAAGTGTAGGCTGGTAGCCCACGGCTGACGGCATACGGCCCAAAAGTGCCGATACCTCAGATCCTGCCTGAGTGAAACGGAAAATGTTGTCGATAAACAGAAGGATGTCCTTCGAGCCGCCGTCCTGGTCGCGGAACTGCTCAGCCACTGTAAGGCCTGACAATGCAACACGCAGACGAGCGCCCGGGGGCTCGTTCATCTGACCGAACACGAGTGCAATCTGCGACTTCTTCAAAGCCTCAGAATCGACATCCTCGATGTTCCACTCTCCTTTTTCCATGCCCTCCATGAATTTGTCGCCATACTTGAGCACGCCGCTTTCGAGCATCTCGCGCAGAAGGTCGTTACCCTCACGAGTACGCTCGCCAACGCCTGTAAACACGGAGAAACCGTTCTGACCGATGGCAATGTTGTTGATAAGCTCCATGATAAGCACGGTCTTGCCTACACCTGCAC
>CAVAOU010000381.1:0-2192 GCA_963590085.1 Senegalimassilia sp.
CAATATGGATATGCAGTCGGCAGCGGCATTTATGGAGGAGCACTGTCCGAAGCATGGAATCAATTGCGTTAATTGGGCTGTGGACTATCCTTACCATCCGATAACGGTGTTCACGATGGCGTACAGCGAGAAGTATCTTTATGTGGATTTCTTTGTCCGTTGCAACTATCTGCGCGCCGTGAACTACAAGAACAACAGCAGCGTTTGTGAGGACAGTTGCGTTGAGGCCTTCTTGCAGGTGCCTGGTAGCGATGAATACTGGAATTTTGAATTCAACTGCATCGGAGCAATCAATGCCTCTCATCGCGCCGACCGCAAGCATCCGATACGGCTGAACGATGAGCAGTTGGCGTCGGTTAAGCGCTATGCCTCTTGCGGAAACACTCCTTTTCAGGAATTGGAAGGTATGTTTAATTGGGAGTTGGCAGTTGCTATTCCTTTCGATTTGATTTGCGACGGCGCAAAAGAGCGGCCTGCTGAATTGTTCGGAAATCTTTACAAATGCGCATCGGCAACGAGTATGCCTCACTACTTGAGTTGGGCGCCAATTCAGACTGAGAAGCCGGATTTCCACCGTCCGGAGTTTTTCGGCACATTCAAGTTGGCATAACTGCTTAGTTCTTGAAAGCCGAGTAGACTCGAGTCACTTCCTTTACATATTCCACCGTCTGGCGGCCACGGAAGTATCCGTAGCGGCACACCTCGTCGTTGTAGTATTCCGGGTTGGACTTCAGCATCAGCGCTTCGCTGACATTGTTGTGCCATATCGTTGGGTCTTTGCCGTATTTCTTCGCCAGGGCTATGGCATCATAGATATGGGCAATGCCTGAGTTGTATGCTGCAAGGATAAATTTGATGCGCTCGTCCTTGTCTTTGACGTAGGCCGACAGGATGCGGTTCAAGTCCTTGATGTAGCGCGATGCGGCATAGACACTGTTGTCGGGGTCGGTGATTGATGCGCCTTTGTGGCCATAGTGTGCGGCTGTTGCTGGCATCAGTTGCATCAGTCCCCGTGCGCCTGCCCACGATGTGGCATCGGGGTCGAAATGCGACTCCACGAAGGCTTGTGCCGCAAGCAGTTTCCAGTCCCAGCCAATGTTGTGCGCATAGGTCTTGAAGAGATGGTCGTATTCCGAAATCACACCATGGTGGATGTCCTTCACGCTGCCGTTCTTGCCTTTGATGGCCTTGCTTTGCTCGAAGTAGTGCTGGTAGAGTCCTTTTTCTGCTTTGATTACATCGGGATTTTTAGCCCATTTGTTTACGGCTTCGGCGAGCCACTTGTCGTCCTTGCGCACTGCCCATGCCGATTTCTGCGGGAAACTCACGGCAAGGCTGATGTCGATGTTGTCGTAGTATGTGTGGTTGAGTTTCGCTATGTCGCTGTCCACCACAGTCAGTGGTATTGCGCCCGAAGCGACCATCTCGATGAGGTCCTCCGAGATGAGTGTGTCGTTCTTGATCGCTTCAATCTTGATGCCGCCGCCCAACTCGTTGTTGAGGTTGTGCATGCGCGACTCGTAGCGGGTGCCTTTCTCCACAACCACGGTTTGCCCTACGAGTTGCGTCACGTCGTTGATTTTGCGCTTGCCGTCGACCTTGGGCTGTATCAGCACCTGATGGTTGATGTTCTCGATTCCGCAGTGCATAACCTCCTTCTTGTATTCCGTGGTCATCGGAATATTGTAGGCTATGATGTCGATTTTCGCAGAGTCAAGCAGGCTGAGCAAAGACGCCAAATTGCGCATCACCTTGAATTCGATGTGCGTATGGTTGTCCTTGGCAAACTTCTGAATCAGGTCGTAGTGATAACCCATCAGGTCGCCTTTGTACAGGAAATAGGATGTCGGGCTATAGAGAGTGCCCACAACGATGGTGTCGCGCAAACGCATAGTCAGCGAGTCGACTGGCGCTGCATCTGCGCTCTTTTTCCCACAACCAATGTTTGCCATGCTGAAAAATAGAGCGACAAGCAAACAAATGGTTATGGAGAGCCTTTTCATCTTGAGGGCGATTAATATTCAAATGTGCCGAACTCTGACTTGATTGTCAGTTTGTTGGCTGGAGCGTCTTCTACGCGGCCCACGATGCGTGCGTCGATGTCAAACGATTTGGCAACGTCGATGACTGTCTGCGCGTCTTCTGGCGATACGTAGACTTCCATGCGGTGACCCATGTTGAACACCTTGTAC
>CAVAOU010000382.1:0-2176 GCA_963590085.1 Senegalimassilia sp.
GCAGAAGGCCGAGGCGCTGTTCAAACAGGGTCGCTATGCCGATGCCAAGAAGCGGTTTATGGCTGCAAAGACGTGCCCCGACAAGCCCAAAGACAATAACCTCAGTAGCCGCATAGCAGCATGCGATCGGAAGATCAAGGAGCAGTCTTCTTCATCATCGTCATCTTCATCGTCATCATCGAGCCACAGACAGTCGTCCTCTTCATCGGGCAGTCATACGCAAAGCAACAAGGTAACCATCACCAGCATATCGTTTGGCAATGTGGACAAAGACAACAATATAATTGACAATTACGGCACCTCTCCGCTGATTTCCTCCAGAGTGAAGTATGTGAAACCGAAGATTAATTACACCAGCACCTACTCCTCCTCAATGACATGGAAATGTTATGCAAAAATCTACAAACCTGACGGCACACTGAAGTCGTCAAGTTCATCGCCGTCGGGCTATACCTATGAATTTGATTGGACTTTGAATCCTGGTTCAAACACGCGTTACGACCTTGGATGGGGCAACAATGACGGCGGAGTGTACAACGAAAGCGGAACATATCGCTACGAGATATGGCACAACGGAAGCCGTTTGGCAACAGCCTATTTCACTGTGAAAAACGACAAGTCGGCCAGCATCGACAACATTTGGGTGGACTACGACCAATATGAAAACGGCAAAAAAGGCATGCGCATCCACGTGAAGTTTACGGTAGACGGGATGAAGGGCAAAGACGGCATGTGCGCACTCTATTTCAAGTATAAGGACGGCAATTATTTGAATGACTATAACAACAATTACAACTCGGCGGACGGGAAAGTGAGTTATGGCACAACTTTTTCGCCAGGCTACGACAGCACCCTTTACAGCGACTACCAACTGTTTATGCCTTACGACGAATTGCATATGTCGTCGGGTAAATACAATCTGGCGTTTTATGTGCTTATCTACAACAAATCCGACAATGAGAATCTCGCCCGCTCCAGCGATCAGTGTTTCGACTACACGCAGCCTTAACGGGTGATTTTGCGGAGACGGAGCAGGGCAAGTGCGGAAACGACAGCAGTCACTGCGACGGCGGGCCAGAGCATGCCGCTGTCGAGCAGCATCATTATTGCAAACGAAATGATTATGGTGGCCACGGTGAGGACTGTGGCCTGGCGGGATACCGTGTAGCGGTAGCGGCGGAAATAGACCACGCCAACGATTACGCAGTAGGCGGCGTACCATAGGCAGAACGCAATGCCGAGTCCCTTCAGCCCCCAGAGATGATAGCACGCAACGTTGAGCGCAAAGCCCGTGAGCACAGACAGCGTCTCCGTGACGATATACGCCTTGCCGTCGCCGCGTGCCACAATCACGATGGCAAGAAACCACGAATAGGCGCGGAGGGCAGTGCCGATTACAGCAAACGAGATGTAGGGGATGATGGCGTGGAACTCTTCGCTGTAGAGCAACGACACAATCCATTCGCGGGCGATGAGGAAGACCGCAATCACCGGGATGAGGCACAGCATCATGATGTTGATTTCCTGCGAGGCAAATACCCGTGTGCGCAGGCGGCTGTGGCACACCCGCGTGATGCGCGGATAGTACTCCATGGTCAGCGCCGTGAGAATTAGTCCGATGTAGCGCCCCACGAGCGAATAGCCCGACTGGTAGAAGCCCACCACCTCAGTGCCGGCAGTGCGGTTGAGGTATGCCGAGAAGATGTAGTTGAAAATCATTGTGATAAACTCACTGAGAGTCATCAGCAGTCCAAGCCGCACGAACGACGCCCCTTCACGCACCGCCTGGCGGTTGGTCACCTTGACGGGCGAGGCACCCTTGTGGCGGTAAATCAGCGCCGACGCCAGCAGTGCCGCATGGCAGACCACGAGCGACAGGATGATGCTGTTGATGCGAAACCAGTAGAACAGGGGAATGGATAGCGCCAGACCCAGGACGGCGCCGAGCAGGGATGCGTTCGCCAGCCGCTTGAGTTTTTCGAGTCCTTGGAGAATGGCCAATTCGCTGTTGGCGAAGCCGTTGAACAGCAGTACACTTGCCAAAAGCACATAGTCCCAAATGTGCTCGTAGTTGCCAAACGACCATTTGCTCAGCGTAGGCGCCAGAGCCAGAGTGGTGATTGCCCCGAAGATGCTTATGAACCAAGCCCATCGGCGCACCACGGCAATGATTGTG
>CAVAOU010000383.1:0-2166 GCA_963590085.1 Senegalimassilia sp.
TAATATGGGCGTGCAGATTTGCGACCAAAACGGCCGTGTGCGTGCCATCTTGCCGCTCCCGAAGGGCGGTGCCGCTGAGCGCCTGATGCTGAAGGGCGACTGCCTGTATGTGGAAAGTCGAGGCGTGGTCTATGTGCGCCGCCTGCGCACAACTGGCTACGACCCGTCGATGCTTCCTTTCCGTCCCGAATCGCAGGGACAGGGGTAATCCCGAATCAATAAACGCTTATTTTTGACCTGAACCGGAAAAATTTTTTCGGTCGGAGCATCGTGCCGTAACGTGCACTGATTTAAAGTGTTTGCTTTCTAATTTCTGTGAAATACGGCTCGCTCGTGTCTAATTGCTTTGAAAAAACATGAAACATTTACCAATTGTTTAAAATAATCTTTATATCTTTGCAAAAAGATTTATAAAAGGTTTGTTCAATAGCAAAAAGAAACAAGTTATGAAAAAACGTTGGTATTTGTTTATGGCAGTTGTTTTGCTTGTTGGCTTGTTGGGAGTAATTCTCCCTGAAGGCACTGGGGAATGGACGTTGCCTGCAAGCGTAAATACTGCTGATGTTGCGTGGATGATAACTGCAACAATCTTTGTGTTGATGATGACTCCTGGTTTGTCGTTCTTCTATGGCGGTATGGTTGGAAAGAAAAATGTGATTTCCACCATTTTGCAAAGTTTCATTGCCATGGGTGTGATAAGCGTGCTGTGGGTCGTTGTCGGATTCAGTCTCGCATTTGGTGACGATTTGGGCGGCGTGCTCGGAAATCCTGCCACATTCTTTATGTTTAAGGGCGTAGGTGCTAATGTCGACACCTATTTGGCGCCGACTATTCCATTGGCGTTGTATGCTCTCTTCCAGATGAAGTTTGCCATCATCACCCCGTCGTTGATTACGGGTTCGTTCGCTGAGCGTATGCGCTTCTCGGCATATATAGTGTTTATCGTGCTGTTCTGCTTGTTGGTTTATTGCCCGCTGGCCCACTGCACATGGCATCCCGACGGACTGTTCCGCCAGATGGGAGTTGTCGACTTTGCCGGTGGTATTGTGGTGCATGCATCATCGGGTGTTGCAGCCTTGGCTGGCGCCATCTATCTTGGCCGCCGTTCAACGGTTAACCGCAGCGAGTCGCCTGCCAACATCCCGTTCGTGATTCTCGGTGCTGCAATGCTGTGGCTCGGTTGGTTCGGCTTCAACGCTGGCTCTTCGCTTGCTGCCGATGCGGTTGCTGTGAAGGCATTCCTTAACACCAACACCGCCTGCGCGGTTGCCATGCTGGCATGGTTGTTCTTTGACCGTCTGCAAGGCCGTAAGCCGTCAGGTATGGGCGCTGCCGTAGGTGCCGTTGTCGGACTCGTGGCAATCACTCCTTGTGCAGGTTATGTGACTGTAGGTCAGAGCTTGTTTATCTCAATAATAACTACAATTGTTTGTAACATTGCAGTGCACTGGAAAAACAAAACGCACATCGACGATGCGCTCGACGTGTTCCCGACCCACGGTGTCGGCGGTATTGTCGGCACAATCTTTACCGGTGTGTTTGTCGGCGGACTGGTTGTAGGCAACTGGCAAGTGTTTGGCGCACATGTGCTCGCTGTAGTGGCGGTGTTTGTCTACTCGTTCGTAGTGAGCCTCGCTCTTTATTGGATCACCGACAAGTTGATGACCCTGCGCGTATCAGTACGCAGTGAGAAGGTCGGTCTCGACATCAGCCAGCACGATGAGCAGTACAACTTCGCTGACAACGACGTGCTCGAGGTGGAAGAGGAATTGTCGGAAATCCGCAAACGCCTTGACGAGATTAGCAGCGACAAGAAATAGAAAATGGGTTTTTACAATAGTTGCGCATGCGCTTTGGCTTTTGCCGGCGCATGCGCTTTTTTTATAACTGTTCTATCAATTCCGGTTTCAAAAGGAAATCCATTAGACCAACAAGATAAAAACCATTGTTGTCGTGATATGGTTTGATGTCGTCCCGCACAATGATTATTTTCTTGAACGAATCATCTATTCGTCTTAGCGATGCGCATTCTTGTTCTCGTTTGGCATCGTCGGGCATCGCAAATGCCGATTGGATATAGAACCTTCGGTCTGCCATGTTTGCCACGAAATTCACTTCCAGTTGTTTCCGTTCAGTAGCAGTGCGTGTTTCAACCATGCCAACGTC
>CAVAOU010000384.1:0-2150 GCA_963590085.1 Senegalimassilia sp.
CATAGAAGTCCATACAGTCGCGGATGGTGTGGCTACCTATGATTGTGTCGGGATTGAGTATCAGCGTGAAGCGCCCGCGGGCAATGTCGAAGCCTTGGTTGTTGGCGCGGCCAAACCCGGGGTTGTCGTGGTTTTGGATAACAATCACGTCGGGGAAGCACTCCTGCAAATGCGTAATGGAGTCGTCGCCGGAGTTGTTGTCAATCACGATTATCTCGCCGCGGAATCCTTCAAGCGCTTCCTTGGCAGAGCGCACTGTCTGCTCAAGGAAATATTTCACACGGTAGTTTACAATCACTACCGATATGTCAATGTCATGGTTCTTGCTCTCCATCTGCCTTACTGATTGTTGATTGTGGAAGAAAAGAGGGTTCGGTTGAGTATCGACCGTCCGAGGGTCACCTCGTCGGTGTATTCGAGTTCGTTGCCTACAGCCACGCCGCGGGCAATCATCGACACGATGACGGGATACTCCGCCAGCCGTCGGAAAATGTAGAAGTTGGTGGTCTCGCCCTCCATCGTCGGGCTCAAGGCTAGTATCACTTCCTTCACCTGCCCCGTGGCCACGCGGTCCACAAGACTCTGCATCTCGAGTTCCTGCGGTGTGATGCCGTCCATGGGCGAAATCAGTCCGCCGAGCACATGGTAAAGGCCGTGGAACTGGTGGGTATTTTCCACAGCCATCACGTCCTTCACGCTCTCCACCACGCACACCGTCGAGGCGTCGCGATGCGTGTCGGCGCATATCGGACATATCTCCGACTCGGAGATGTTGTGGCACACCGAGCAGTAGCGTATGCCCTCGCGGAGTTTGATCAGAGAGTCGCCCAAAGCCAACGCCACATCTTTGTTCTGGCGCAACAAATAGAGCACCAGGCGCAGAGCGGTCTTTCTCCCTATGCCTGGCAGTTTCGACATCTCGGACACTGCATTTTCGAGCAGCGTTGATGAGAATTCATTTTCCATAACTGCAAATATAAGCCAAATTTCCGGAAGATGGAAAATGAGCGCGCCACTTTACATCTCGACGCCGAGAAACATTGCTATGAGCGGCATAGTGATGATGCAGCCGAGGATGGTGATAAACGTGATTGAGGTGACGAGCGTTGGGTCGCGGTCGTACTTGAGGCAGAATATCGTGCCGAGACTAGCCGCTGGCATGGCGATGACAACCGTGTTGATTTGGTTGATCAGCGGATGCACATCGAGTAGCATAAAGATGAAGTAGAGACACATCGGCACTACTATCAGTCGGATGGCGGAAACGATATACACTTTCTTGTTGCTGAAAGCGGTCTTCAGCGGGATTTTCGCCATGCTGGAGCCGATGAGCAGCAGGGCCGCCGGGATGGTGATGTCGCCGACCAGTTTCACTGGGCGGGCGACGAGTTCTGGAGTTTCTACGTCGAGCGCCACGAGGATGGCGGCGATATAGGCAGCAATAAGCACAGGGCTGTAGAGCACCTTAAAGTCAAACTGACGGAGACTTACCTTGCCTCGGATAAGCATTATGCCCACGGTGAAGATGAAGAAGAAATACGGCACGTTGAGCAGGGCGGCATAGAAGATGCCTTTCGAGCCAAACATCGCGTCGACAATGAAGTAGCCTATAAAACTTACGTTGGCAAACATATTCACGAAGCCAATCATGCCTCGCTCGTCATGATTCTTGGTAATGAGCCGCGGTACAAGGAAGCCGAACGACAGCAGAATGATATAAGTGAGCACACCTACGCCAATAAGCGGCAGGATGAGATGGCTGTCGGGCACATCGTGGCACATAGCCGACGACAGCACCAGCAGCGGCATGGTTATGTCAATCACTATGCACGACAGTTTCTTGTCGAAATCGTCGTCCATATAACCCAACTTGCGGGCGGCGTAACCCACAATCACAACAATCAGTAGAATCACCATTACTTCAAAAACATCCATAACGTCTATCCTTTTAGGTAGTTAATTATTCCGTAGATTCAAACACAAGAACCCGTATTAATCCCTCTTCCGCAAAAATATACATTCGCCCGATATTTACAAAATTATTTCACTTTTTATCCACAGCCAGCGTTTTTATTTCGTTGTTTTTGCGGAGAGCGCCTCGTGGAGGCGCAATGTCTATAACCCCACGGCTTCAGCCTGGGGCTCAGCAC
>CAVAOU010000385.1:0-2148 GCA_963590085.1 Senegalimassilia sp.
GGGTCGGTTGCCATAAACACTGCAGCAAAGGCAAAGCCGCCGAGGCAGATGTGCTCAACTGGGTTGAGGAACGAGCCTGGATAGGTTGCGCTCGGGAATGCGTGGGCGATGAAGCCCATCACCAGTCCGCCGGCAAACACGGAGAGGATGATTCTCCAACTTGCAATGCCGGTGAGCAGCAGAATTGCTCCGCCAACGAGGATAAACAGCGTAGACGTTTCGCCGACCGAGCCAGGTATCAGTCCGAGGAACATGTCCCACAGCGACATGTCGCTGCCGGTGATGCCCGAAAGGTGCAGGCTGTTGCCCACGTTGGTGGCAACCTGTCCGAGAGGCGTAGCGCCGGAGAAGTTGTCGATTGTTGAGCCGTCAGCCATGCCGAAGATTGAATGGTCGGCCACAAACACGTTGTCGCCCGACATCTTCGATGGGTAGGCGAAGAAGAGGAACGCTCTGGTCATCAATGCCACATTGAAAATGTTCATGCCTGTGCCGCCGAACACTTCCTTTACGAAAATCACGGAGAACGCCGTAGCCACGGCAATCATCCATAGCGGAGTGCCTACAGGGCAAATCATCGGGATAAGAATACCCGACACGAGGAAGCCCTCCTGAATTTCGTGCTTGCGGATTTGGGCGGAGGCAAACTCGATGCCGAGACCCACCACATAAGAAACTACAATCTTTGGCAACACGGCCAGGAAGCCGTAGGCGAGCGATGCCCAGAACTCAGGCAACTGTCCGATCGACAGGTAGCGCTGGTAGCCCACGTTGTACATGCCAAAAATCAATGCCGGCATCAACGCCAGCACTACGATAATCATCGTGCGCTTGGAGTCGTTGCTGTCGTGGATGTGCACACCCGTCTTCGAAGTGGTGTTGGGTGTGAACAGGAAAGAATCAAATCCGTCATAGACCGACTGCAGTTTTTCAAACTTTCCGCCTGGCCTGAATTGAGGCTTGATTCCGTCGAAATATTGTTTTAATTTTTTCTTCATCAGTCTGTATCGTTAATTCATTTCTTTTCTGAGATAGTCAAGACCTTCGCGGACGATGCGCTGGAGTTCGAGTTTCGACGTGTCGATAAACTCGCAGAGGGCAAAGTCTTCAGGCACAACCTCGTAGATGCCCAGTTGCTCCATCTTGTCGATGTCGCGGGCGATGATGGCCTTGATGAGGAACTCGGCGTAGATGTCCATCGGGAACACCTTGTCGTATTCGCCTGCCATTATTATGGCTCTTTCGCCGCCGTTGACCTTGGCGTCGAAGTGGTATTTCTTCTTCGGTGTGAGCCACGACCAGAATGTGCGGCTGGCGCTGAACTTCTTGGCGCTCAGTGATGCCCATCCGAGCATCTCGCAGTCGTTAATTACTTCCGGAATCACAGTGACCTGGCGGTAAGGGTAGCGGAGAAATCCGTCCTTGCCCACGGCCTGGCCGGTGAGCACGTTGCCGGAGATGACGCGGGAGTTTGCCTCGTCGGTTACATTGTCTTTGAGCAGTTCTGCCAACGATGCGCCTTCGGTTGTGGCCACGAAGCGAGGCTCGTTGAGCATCTCGCCCGTCAGGGCAACGATGCATGAGCGGTCGGCATAGCCGTCGGCAAAGAGTTTGCCGATTTTCACTACCGTTTCAGGCTCGATTGTCCAAACCACCTCACCTTTGTTTACTGGCTTGATTGCGGCAATCTGCGTGCCGGCGTTGCCCGCAGGGTGCGGACCGCCCACAATGGCCGTCTCGGCTCCGGGAGCCTCAATCGCGAAATCCTCGCGGCATCCTATATATACCTTGCCGTCGGTCAGCGACGCCAACCGCTCAACGCCTTTCTTGAACGCGTCTTCATTACCCTCAAGCAGCAGCGAGTGGGCAGGGGAGAGGGGAGCGGAGTCGAACGTGGAGATGAAAATGTCGCGTGGCTTGTCGTCGGGCGACGGCACAGTGCCGTAAGGACGCTGGCGGAACATAGCCCACAGTCCCGACTTGAGAAGAGCGGCCTTAGTGTCGCTCAACTCCTCTTTCGAGAGCACGCAATGCTCCTGCTCGGTGTCGGCCTTGATGCGTATCGATTCAATCTTTCTACGCGCGCCGCGCTCAATGCTTGTTATTGTTCCACTCACAGGCGATGTCACTACAATCTCTGTGTGATTC
>CAVAOU010000386.1:0-2137 GCA_963590085.1 Senegalimassilia sp.
GCATATAGTATGCCTCGGTTTCGAGCAGCAATGGCTTGATGCCGTCCTGGCTGAGGTACTTGATAAGAGGACCGTATTTCGGAAGACCCTTGTAGGCGCGGAACAACAGGAGTGCGCCTTCCTTGCGGGTGTCCTTGTCGTCGGATGCAATCTTCTTCTTCGCGTCGGTGAGGAGCGAGGTGACGAGTTTGCGCTGTGCGGCAACCACTGCCTCTACGTTTGGCTTGAACTGCTCAAACATCTGGTCTTCGCCCTTTGGGATCGGGCCAGAGATGATGAGCGGCGTGCGGGCATCGTCGATAAGCACTGAGTCGACCTCATCGACAATGGCGAAGTTGTGTGGACGCTGCACGAGATCCTCAGGCGATGTTGCCATGTTGTCGCGCAGGTAGTCGAAACCGAATTCGTTGTTCGTACCGAAAGTAATGTCGGCGTTGTATGCCTTGCGGCGTGCCGGGGAGTTTGGCTCGTGCTTGTCGATGCAGTCGACCGACAGGCCGTGGAACATGTAGAGCGGGCCCATCCACTCGGAGTCGCGCTTGGCAAGATAGTCGTTGACGGTGACCATGTGCACACCGTTGCCTGTCAATGCGTTGAGGAACACTGGAAGGGTTGCCACGAGGGTTTTACCTTCACCGGTCGCCATCTCTGAGATTTTGCCTTGGTGGAGTACGATACCACCGATGAGTTGCACGTCATAGTGAACCATGTCCCATACCACTTCGTTGCCGCCGGCAATCCAGTGGTTGTGGTAGAGAGCCTTGTCGCCTTCGATTGTGAGGAAGTCCTTGCCTTCGGCTGCGAGTTCACGGTCGAAGTCGGTGGCGGTCACCTCGATGGTCTCGTTGCCAGCGAAGCGGCGTGCCGTTTCGCGCACGATGGCGAATACCTCAGGCAGATAGTCGTTGAGTTCTTTCTCGAGCACCTCGAGGATGTCCTTCTCGATGCCGTCGATCTTTTCCCAGTACGGCTCGCGGTTTTCGTATTCGATTGACTCGATCTCTTTCTTGATGTCGGCAATCTCTTGGCGCTTTGCAGCAACGCTCTCCTTGAGTGCGGCGCGGATTTTGGTGATGCGGTCGCGGAGTTCATCGTTGCTCAGCGATTCCAGTGTGGGGTAAATCTCGTTGATCTTCGCCACGATTGGCTGTATTTCGCGCAGGTCGCGTTGCGACTTGTTGCCAAATACTTTTTTCAGGAAATCATTGAATCCCATAATTATGTTTCGTTTTTTTGTTTGTAATCTTGTGAATTTGCCCAGCGGAAGAATGGTGTGGGCGCGGACTGTGCCGCCGCTTAGTCTTTAAGCGACAATGGCATCATGCGGGTGCCGTTGGGCGACCGTATTCTCATGATGCTTGCCACCGTCGGTGCCAGAAGGGCGGCATCGATGGGCGAGGTGATTTTCTGCGCTTTCACTCCAGGTGCGATGATAAACGCCGGAGTGCTCACGGCATTGACGTTGACTTGCTTTACCTTGCCGTTGTTGTAGTCGTCGCGCACCTTCCATCCCGGGGCTATCTGCAAGAACACGTCGGCGGTTTCCTGCGACGTGATTGACCGGTGGAGGCGCTGGAGTGTTTCGCCTGAAGGGTTGTTGAGGATTTCGTCGAAGGTGTAGGCTTCGTCTACGCCGGCCATGCGGCGCAGGAAGTCGCCCGACACTTTGCGCAACTCTTCAACCGATATGTTTTTCTCTTTTGCAAGTTTCTCGTTGAGGTAGACTTTCTCGTCGAAATATGCGTTCACCCAACTGCCGTTGCCGTAGAGCGCCATGAGGTACATGTTGAGCAGCGAGATGGCTTTCTTCGACGAGAATTCGCCCGTCGGGATGTTGAACCGCGGGTCGGTGGCGTAGAGGTCATCGAAATAGCCTGTCGGGGTGACGAAGATGCACACGTTCTTGCCCACATTCTTTTCGATGGCAGCGAATAGCCGTTCGAGTTCGTGGTCAAGGCGAATGTATTTGTCCTGCAACTCTATGCGGCTGTCGTTGTCCGACGCATAGGCGTAGGGGGCTGCCGAGTAGGCAATGTTTATCATGTCGATGGTGGCTCGTTTGCCGAGCGCCATGTCGTTGATGCAACTGATTGCCACCGAGGTTACTTCCTCGTTGACGAGTGCCGAACTCTTGAAC
>CAVAOU010000387.1:0-2131 GCA_963590085.1 Senegalimassilia sp.
TCCTCAGGCATGCCGAGTTTCTTGGCTACCGACGATTCGAAGGCGGCAACGTCGAGGTTGTCGAGGTTGGTGAGTTTGTGCCATTCGAGGTCGAGCAGGGCAGCGCCTACGAGTTCGGTGTTGACAAAGCCTTGGTTGAACTTGCTTGAGTCGATGAGTTTCTGCACCAGTGAGTCGGGGATAACCTCGCCTGTCTGGTAGTGGCGGGCGTAGACCTTGAGCAATTCCGGCTCAAACTTCCAGTGCTCGTGGAGTTGCGATGGGAACTCAACGAAGTCGCGGTCCACATTGGTGCCCGCGTTGCCCTTGTACTGGCAACGGGTGAGCATGCCGTGGAGAGCGTGGCCAAACTCGTGGAACATTGTCTCCACTTCGTCGATGGTGAGCAACGCAGTCTCGCCGGCGGCTGGCTGTGTGAAGTTGCCCACGTTGTAGACGATAGGACGCTTGCCCTCGGTGCCGTTGGCCTCCTGGAACACAAACATCCATGCGCCCTGGCGTTTGCCCTTGCGCGCGTAGTAGTCGGTCATGAAGGTTGCGATGTGCTTGCCTTCGACGTCGGTAACGTCGTAGACCTTAACGTCGGGATGATAGATGGGCACATTGGTCACTTCCTTGAACGACAGGCCGTAGAGACGGTTTGCCATGGTGAAGATGCCCTTGCGCACGTTGTCGATAGGGAAATAGGCGCGCACGTCGTTCTCGTCGAAGTTGAACTTCTCCTTTTTCACCTTCTCGGCATAGTAGTAATAGTCCCAAGCGGCGATTTTGAAGTTGCCGCCGTGGTTGTCGACATACGCCTGCATGTCGGCGATTTCCTCCTTCGATTTCTGTACGGCAGGCTTCCAAATCTTCATCAGCAGATTCTCGGCAGCCTTCACCGTCTTCGACATCACGTTGGCTGTCTGGAAGTCGGCATAGGTCTTGTAGCCGAAGATGTTGGCCTTGGCCTTGCGCAGGCGCAGGATTGTGGCAATCTGCTCCTTGTTGTCGTACTGGTTGCCGTTGTTGGCGAGGTTGATGTAGCCCTTGTACATCTTTTCGCGGAGCGTGCGGTTGTCGGCGTAGGTGAGGAACGGCAAGCGGCTTGGCGCACGCAGCGTAAACACCCATTTGCCTTCCAGGCCGGCAGCCTTAGCCTCGTCGGCAGCCTGCGCGATGCTCGATGCTGGGAGTCCGGCAAGGTCGCTCTCGTTGTCGATGACCATGCGCCACTCGTTGGTGTCGTTCACGATGTTGTCGCCAAACTTGAGGTTGGCAGCAGCCAACTGCTCGTTGATTTTCTTCAGTTCTTCCTTCTTCTCGGCAGAGAGCAGGGCGCCGGAGCGCACCATCTGCTTGTAGTATTTGTCGAGCAGACGCTCCTGAGGCTTGGTGAGGTTAAACTTCTTGCGGTTGTCGTAGACCTTCTTCACGCGGTCAAACAAGCGCTCGTTCATCATCACCTCGTCGCTGTGCTTCGACAGCATTGGGAACACCTTCTCGCCCAGAGCCTGGAGTTCGGGTGTAGAGATGGTTTCATAGAGGCCGTTGAACACGTACGACACGTTTTCGAGCAACTGTCCGGCGTTGTCGAGCGCCACGATAGTGTTGTCGAAGTCGGCCACTGCGCGGTTGTTGACAATCGCTTCAATCTCCTGGTTGTGCTGGCGGATGCCTTCCTCGAAGGCAGGCAAATAGTCGTCGTTGGTTATTTTCTCAAACGGCGGCATGTTGTAGGCTGTGCCATAAGGCGCCAAAAATGGATTTTCGGCTTTCATTTTAGTTGCGGGTAAAAGCAGAAATGCCGAGAGGCATAACGCTGTTACTGTCAATCTGCATTTTTTCATACTCTGTTTATTTATGTTGTTTCTTTTTCTTGTCAATCTTGAAGTCGGCAATCACCGGATAGTGGTCCGACACGCGCGAGGTGCCGCGCCGGCAGTCAACCGCCTTAAACCGCCCGCCAGAGTAGAGTATCTGGTCGATGTGGAAGTAGAAGCGGTTGCGGTTGTAGGTGATCACCGGACCCGTGCCGCCGTCGCGGTAGGCGTCGTTGTAGTCGCCGCGGGCGGTGAGGTAGGCGTAGGAGTAGGGGGTGTCGTTGAAGTCGCCGCAAATCATTATCTCGGCGTCGGGGTGTGCCGTGTGG
>CAVAOU010000388.1:0-2091 GCA_963590085.1 Senegalimassilia sp.
CCTGCGGATGGACCGCTACAAACTCGCCGTTGCGGGATGGAACGATTTCGACACCAACTACAAATACCACATCTCCGTGCTCGACTCGCCTCTGCCGTTCAAGTTCGGCATCAACCTCAGCGGTAACATCCTTGAAGACAAGATGAAATTCCGCCTCGGCAAGGCAAAACTGAAGGAGAAGGAAGTGGCACAGTCGTCGGCAATCACCGAAACCACCAAACGGAACCTCATCGAGCAGATGGACGAGGTGTTCCGCCGCGGTGCCGAAGCCGGCCTGCGTGAAGAGCGCCGCCGCGGCAACGGTCCGCTGCCAGGCAACCGCCGTAGGGCTATGGCCGACATCGACGGCGACGACCACTTGACGGCGGCCGACAGCCTGCAACTCATCAAGGAGGGCATCATCGAGGCGCCCGACTCCACCGCCGTTGCCACTCCAGCCGAGAAAGCATCGGCCACCACAGGCAAAGGCCGCAAGGGGCGCAAGCCACTCCGTAGCAAGGAGACAATCTACTCAAAGGAGGCCATCAAACCAGAAAATTAACCACAGATTATGACAAACGAAGAAATAGCAATACTCAACTATCAGAAACGCACAGGACATGCACCTGCGCCCATAACCACCGCCCTTATCGACATGGACGGCGTGCTCTACGACTCTATGCCCCACCACTCGCTTGCGTGGCAACGCCTCGGCGGCGAACGCGGATGGCAGTTTGCCGACAACGAATTTTTCCTCTACGAGGGAATGACCGGCGCGGCGATAATCCGCCTGATGGAGAAGCGCTGCAACGGCCGCGAGGATCTCAGCGACGAGGAGTGCAAGGAGATTTACGCAAAGAAGTCGGCATACTTCAACGACCTCGGCGAGGTGTCGGCGATGGACTCTGCCGACAGGATGCTCAACACCCTGCGCGACAACAATTGCCAACGGGTGATTGTCACCGGTTCTGGACAAGCATCACTGCTCGAGCGCCTCAACCGCCAGTACCCAGGCATCTTCACCGCCGACCTTATGGTCACAGCCCACGATGTGAAGCACGGCAAGCCTGACCCTGAGCCATATCTCATGGGCATGAAGAAAGCCGGCGCCGAGCCGCAGAACTGCATCGTGGTGGAGAATGCGCCGCTTGGCGTGCGTGCCGGTAACGCTTCGGGAAGTTTCACCGTAGGCCTCACCACTGGACCTGTGCCTGCCGAGAGCCTCAAGGACAACGGCGCCGACATTGTCTACCCTTCCATGAAGGCTTTTGCCGAGGCATTGCCTCTTTTGCTTAATCTTCGCAACAACCACTAAAGAACTGTAACCATGCAAAAAATAATCTTCACCAACGATGTTGTCGGGGCAATCAACGGCGCGCTTGCCGAGATGAAGCCACGCAACGTTTTCGTGCTCACCGACAGTACTGTGGTCAAAGCCATCGGCACACTGTCGGACGAATGGCGGGAAATCACAATCAAACCGGGCGACGTCAACAAGAATCTTGACAGCATGGCTGAAGTGTGGACCGCGCTTCAACAGGGCGGCGCCACGCGCAAATCGGTAATGATCAACATTGGAGGCGGTGTGGTTACCGACCTCGGCGGCTTTGCTGCAGCCACATTCAAGCGCGGCATCCGCTTCGTCAACGTGCCAACCACCCTCTTGGCGGCCGTCGATGCTGCCGTGGGCGGAAAGACTGGAGTGAACTTCAACGGACTGAAAAACGAGATTGGCACTTTCCGCGAAGCGGAGGCTGTGGTGATCTCCACAAAATATTTCGCATCGCTGCCCGAATCCGAACTGAAATCGGGCTATGCCGAAATGATCAAGCACGGGCTTATCAGCGGCGAGAAGGTCTACAACAAGTTGCTCGACTATCATTTCGACGTTGTTGATGGCCAGGAACTGCTCGACCTCGTGGAAGAATCGGTCAACGTGAAGCGCGACATCGTGGCGCAGGATCCGTTTGAGAAAGGCCTTCGCCGCGCGCTCAACCTCGGGCACACGGCCGGACACGCCTTCGAGAGTATGGCAATGAAGCGCAACGCCCCAGTGCCCCACGGATATGCCGTGGCATGGGGAATGGTTGTGGAAGCGGTGCTGTCGCACAC
>CAVAOU010000389.1:0-2090 GCA_963590085.1 Senegalimassilia sp.
GACCATCAGTTCTCCGCTGCCGGGGATATACATGATGTTGAGGTAGGAGGAGTAGATGATGTTGCCGCCGAGATAGCACATCACGGCGAGCGCCACTCCGATGATTGCCGAGGTGCCCGTGGCGAGGCCGTCGATGCCGTCGGTGAGGTTGGCGCCGTTCGACACGGCTGCCACCACGAAGATGGTCACGAGGATGAAGAGTATCCATCCGCCAGTCTCGGCGTGCTTGCCCATCCACTGGGTGAACCACGAGTATTTCATGTTGTTGCCCTTCACAAACGGGATGGTGGTAATGGGCTGTTTCTCTTCCTGCGACTTGTAGGTCACTTCAATCTGGTGACTGTCGCTCTGGCTGCGGGTCTCGATGTTCTCGCGCACCACGATGTCGGGGCTGAGATACATGGTGAGGCCTACGAGCAGACCTACGCCCACCTGACCGATGATCTTGAACTTGCCGGCAAGGCCGTCCTTGTTGTGCTTGGCGAGTTTCTTGTAGTCGTCGAGAAAGCCGAGCAGGCCGAAGAGCAGCGTCGACACGACCATCAGGATCATGTACACGTTGGTGAAGTCGCCCAGAAGCAGGCACGGGATGATGATCGACACGATGATGATGATGCCGCCCATCGTCGGGGTGCCCGATTTGCTCATCTGGCCCTCAAGGCCGAGGTTGCGCACAATCTCGCCAACCTGCATCAGTTGCAGGCGGTCGATGATGCGGCGGCCAACCACAGTGGCTATGAGGATCGACAATATCAGCGCCATTCCTGAACGGAAGGTGAGATATTCAAACAGTCGTGCGCCCGGCACATTGAACTGTTGCAGATAGTCAAACAAGTGATACAGCATTGTGCTTTAGATTTCTTTTTCTTCGTTGAATATGTCTTGCACCACTTCCTTGTCGTCGAAATGGTGTTTCACTCCGCAGATTTCCTGGTAGTTCTCGTGACCCTTGCCCGCTATCAGCACTACGTCGCCCTTCTGCGCCAACTGCGAGGCGGTGCGGATGGCTTCGCGGCGGTCGGTGATGCGGAGGGTGTGGCGCTTGTCCTCGGCGTCGAGTCCTTCAACCATGTCCTTGAGGATGTCGTCGGGATTCTCGAAGCGTGGGTTGTCGGAGGTGAGGATGAGTTTGTCGCTCAGGCGCGACGCTTCCTTAGCCATGATTGGGCGCTTGCCGCGGTCGCGGTTGCCGCCGGCTCCCACCACGGTGATCACCTTGCCGGTGTTGCCTACCACGTCGCGGATGGTCGTAAGCACGTTGACCAGCGCGTCGGGGGTGTGGGCGTAGTCAACGATGGCTGTGTAGCCGCGCGGCGAGGCAAACGTCTGGAAGCGGCCTGCCACTGGGATGAGTTTGCTCATGTTCACGAGCGTGGTCTCTTCGTCGAAGCCCAACAGACGGGTTGCCGCATAGACGGCGAGCAGGTTGTAGGCGTTGAAGCGGCCGGTGAAGAGCACTTCCACTTCGTGGCGGTCAATCTCGAGCAGTGTGCCGTTGAGGCGGCTCTCGAGGATCTTGCAGCGGAAGTCGGCCTGCGAGCGCAGCGAGTAGGTGTATTTCTTCGCTGCTGTGTTCTGCAGCATGAACTGTCCAGCCTTGTCGTCGGCGTTGACGAGCGCGAACGCGTCGGCTGGCAGAAGGTCGAAGAAGCGCTTCTTGGCCTTCATGTATGCCTCCACGGTCTTGTGGTAGTCGAGGTGGTCGCGCGTGAGGTTGGAGAAGATGGCGCCGCGGAATCGCAGTCCGTCGATGCGGTGCTGGTCGGCAGCGTGCGAACTTACCTCCATAAACGCGTATTTGCAGCCTTCTTCCACCATCTCGTGCATCAGGCGGTTGAGGGTTATCTGGTCGGGTGTGGTCTGCGTGGCTGGCACTGGACGGCCGTCAACGTAGTTGCACACCGTGGAGAACAGGCCGGTCTTGTAGCCCATCATGCGCATCATCTCGTAGAGAAGGGTGGCGGTGGTGGTCTTGCCGTTGGTGCCGGTCACGCCCACAAGCGTGAGTTTCGACGTTGGGTTGTCGTACCATTCCGAGGCGAGAAAGCCGAGTGCCGAGGCGCAGCATTCGACAACGATATATGTCACTC
>CAVAOU010000390.1:0-2059 GCA_963590085.1 Senegalimassilia sp.
ACACAAAATTAAGATTAACAAGCCTCAATCGGCCCGTTATTTATCATTTTTCTAAAACTACATTATTAAAAACACGCTTTTTCTTATTAAACCATAGTTTTCTGTAGCACTTTGCTAAATTACTACAATTATTTAACTCCCGCAAGTATGCTTTCACTTATTTTAATCAGACTTCGACAGCAGCAATTTTTAGCCTGTTTTTGAGTCACAACAAGTTAAAAAACAAGTATTTAAAGAATCATACCGCAGGCGAAAAAGTAGACAAAAACGGTGATTTTTTCTGCAAAAAATGAGGAAATTTCCTCGGGGAGGCGACAAAATCAGTCATCCAATGGCGATTTTTGCAATCACTTGTAAAGAAATCCACCCGTTTTTCTTCAAAATTGCCACAATTGTCGGCAAATACCGAGTGTTAAATCTAATTGTTAAATTAACAATCGAGGCGGCAAAAACATAGTTTTTAGGTTTTTTAATTGGATATCAACGCATTAGCGCAAGATCAAAGAAAGTTACAGATTGAAAGTAAATGCCGGCTAAACTGCATTGGTGATTTGTACTGCGCTTACAGCGCGCTATCTGCTGAATTCGTCCGACCCAGGGCGCTGCCCTGGGCTATGCAGTACAAAGGCTTTCAGCCTATTCATCTTCGCCTGTAATCTTTCTTACCCTAATGTGACCTTTCCTATATTCCGGCAATAATCCCCCTCTGCCAATTTTTCTGGACAAAAATCGGAGAACAATAATTTTGCCCGTATTTCTCTTTTTTACAACACTTTTCCTTGCGAAAACGCATATTTAAACTCGCTGAGAATTTCGTAAAAAAGAGAAACGCGGCCGTCGAGCAAGAATATTGCCGTCAGACCGCGTTCTTAATTATGAAAAATTTCGCTTATTTCACTACCACGAGGAAATAGTTCTTCTTGCCACGTTGCACAAGCAGATATTTGTCGTTGAGCAAGTCGGCAGTTGTCACTTCCTGATCGAACGCCGCAAGTTTCTCTTTGTTGAGCGAAACGCCACCGCCTTGGGTGAGTTTACGCATCTCGCCTTTCGACGCAAAGATTTTTGCGTGCTCGGCAAAGAGGTCGACAGCCTTCACGCCGCCGGCAACCAAGTCGCGCGACACCTCAAACTGAGGCACACCTTCAAACACCGCAAGGAATGTGTCCTCATCGAGTTTGTGGAGAGCGTCGGCCGTTGCGTTGCCGAAGAGGATGTTGGAAGCCTCAACCGCTGCGTTGTAGTCGTCCTCAGAGTGAACCATCGTGGTCACCTCCTTGGCGAGGCGCTTCTGGAGCAGGCGCAAGTGCGGAGCCTCAAGATGCTCTGCAGTAAGGGCTTCAATCTCTTCGCGAGTCATCGAAGTGAAGATCTTGATGTAGCGCTGAGCGTCGTCGTCGCTCACGTTGAGCCAGAATTGATAGAATTTGTAAGGCGATGTGTAGCGGGCATCGAGCCAAACGTTGCCCGACTCCGTTTTGCCGAACTTGCCGCCGTCGGCCTTTGTAATCAACGGGCAGGTAAGGGCAAACGCCTCGCCGCCGTTGGTGCGGCGGATGAGTTCAGTACCGGTGGTGATGTTACCCCACTGGTCGCTGCCGCCCATCTGCAGTTTGCAGTTCTTCGTTTCGTAAAGATGGAGGAAGTCGTAGCCCTGAAGCAACTGGTAGGTAAACTCAGTGAATGACAGGCCGTCGCGAGCCTCGCCATTGAGACGGCGCTTCACGCTGTCCTTCGCCATCATATAGTTGACGGTGATATGCTTGCCCACCTCGCGTGCAAAGTCGAGGAAGCCAAAGTCCTTCATCCAGTCGTAGTTGTTTACCAGTTCGGCTGCATTGGGCGCGTCGCTGTCGAAGTCAAGGAATTTCGACAGTTGCTTCTTGATGCAATCCTGATTGTGGCGAAGCACTTCCTCTGTGAGAAGGTTGCGCTCGGCCGACTTGCCTGAAGGGTCGCCAATCATACCGGTGGCGCCGCCAATAAGAGCCAACGGCTTGTGGCCGCAACGCTGGAAGTGACGGAGTATCATCACACTCACAAGGTGACCGATATGAAG
>CAVAOU010000391.1:0-2056 GCA_963590085.1 Senegalimassilia sp.
GATTGCAGCCAACGGGCTGTTTGGCAGAGAAGTGTTCTTCTGGATGGCAGCCGTATACATGCCGTTGTATTGCTCTGGCAAGTAAGGGTGCATCTGGATAGTCTGGCGAGCGATTGAGAGGTATCCTACCTCAGTTGAGCCATTGTCGCCACCGCCTGAATTGTAGGCAGGAGTGCTGCGGCGTCCGGCAACGCCCGACACACCGAGTTTCATGTTGAAGTGCTTTGCGAAGTTGCTCTCGATGTTGGCGCGGAGGTTGTAGCGACGATAAGTGAAGTTGTCGATGTTACCCTTTTGTCCGAGATAGCCGAGAGAAGTGAAGAAGCGAACCTTTTCGTTGCCGCCCTGCACTGTGATGCTGTGCTTCTGGTTTGTGCCTGTGCCAAACACCTTGTTGATGTAGTCCACGTTGTCCCAACCATCGGTAGGGTCGCCGTTGGTCATGGCAGCGATGTTCTCCTGAGTGAAGTAAGGCACATACTCGCTGCTGTTGCTGATGGCGCCGCTTGCCAGTTGGTCCATCATCTGCGCCATGTTGTAGTAGTAGGCGTATTGCGGACCGTTCATGAATTTAGGGAAGTTGGCGTTCATCGAGGCACCGAACGAAGCGTCGTAGGTAACCTTTGTCTTGCCCTCGTCGCCGCGCTTGGTGGTGATGATGATCACACCGCCGGCACCAGCGAGACCGTAGATGGCAGCCGAAGCGCCGTCCTTCAGAACGGAAACGCTCTCGATGTCGTTAGGGTCGATGTCGTTGATGTCGCTCACCGGGAAACCGTCAACCACGTAGGAAACGCTGTAGACCGAGCCGCGGATTTTTAGGGAAGCCTGGTCCAAGCCTGGCTCGCCCGACTCCTGCAAAGAAGAGATACCAGGCAAGCGTCCGCCGAGCAACTGCGACACGTTGGTGGCAGGAGCCTTCAGCAGTTCGTCGCCCTTGATTGCCGAAACGGCGCTGGTCAGCGAAGATTTCTTTTGAGTGCCGTAGCCCACAACCACCACGTCGTCGAGCAGACGGGTGTCGTCGGCGAGGGTTACGTTGAGCACCCTGCGGCCTTTCACAGCCTCTTCGTGAGGCTTCATGCCCACATAGGAGAATACCAATGTGGCGTTTTTGTCAACACTCAAAGAGTATTTACCGTCCATATCGGTCATCGTACCCTTTTTGGCTCCCTTAACAGTGACGCTAACGCCAGGTAGCGAGCCGTTGGTATCAGAGACCGTACCCGTGACGGTCACATTCTGTGCGAAGCCGCTCACGGAACATAGCAACAATGAGAAGAACGACAGTGCCACTGCCTTCATCCATCGAGTGCTTTTCATTGCATAAGTTTGCTCTCTCATATAATTTAGTTTTAAGTTAGTAGTTTTCAAGTTATTGACCACTTGAAAACGGGATTGTTTGTCATTTAGATAACTCTTCTAATGTTTTCCAGCACTGGTACAGACCTCTGGGCACGTGGAAGCAGCCTTTCCATTTGCCGCCCTTGAGCGGAAGAAGGACTTCGCCGCGGCGGTTGAGATAGCCGAACCATTCGGGATAGTCGGTGTCCTTGAAGTGGGTCCAGGTGTAGTTGTGGACGCGTTCAAACCACTCGAGGCATTTCTTGTCGCCGGTCAACTTGTATCCTTTAATCATGGAAATGAGGGTTTCGATGTGCACCCACCAGAGTTTCTGGTCCCATTCAAGTTCTTGAGGCGGACAGCCGTTGCGGTCCATGAAGTATAAGATGCCCTCATACTCTTTGTCCCAGCCGTATTCGAGCATCCGCAGGGCGGTGTCCTTGGCCTTGGTGACCAGTTCGGGACGGTTGAGGCGCTTGCCGAGGTCCATGATAAACCACATGGCCTCGATGGCGTGGCCGGGGTTCATGTGGCGGCCTTCGAAGCAGTCGACCAACTCGTTTTTGTCGTTGAGGTTCTCAACGATGAGTCCGCCGAGTTCAGGACGCAGGAACACGTCCATCACTTCGTGGATGCAGGTGTCCATGGTCTTCACCAAGAAGTCCTCGTCGAGCAGATGCTCGATTTCGAGGGCGAGATTGCAAAGAATCAT
>CAVAOU010000392.1:0-2052 GCA_963590085.1 Senegalimassilia sp.
TAGAATTAAAAATACTTTGAAAATTTCACATTAAAATCTAAATTTGCATTTATATAAACAATCTAACAAAAACAGCGAAATGAAGTTTAAAATCTTAATGATGTCATTGGCTTTGGCTGGCTACTCAATCCCTTGCGGATTTGCACAGTCAAACGAAGTGGCATCAATCCTTGATGGCGTGAAATCGCAATATGCTCCAGACACTCGTGTGGCAGTTTGGACGGTAACTTCGGAACAGAAAGATGGCATCGAAGTAGTGTCGGGAGAGGTTGACAGTCAGGCTGCAAAAGATGCGATATTCAAAGGCCTGAGAGAAGCCAATATTAAATTCGACGATAAAGTGTCGGTGTTGCCGAGCGACACAATCCAAAAGCCATGGGCTGTGGTGAACATTTCAGTGGCATGTCGCAGAAAGGAGGCTGACAATGCCTCGGAATTGATTACTCAAGCCATTATGGGCACGCCTGTGCGAGTACTGAAATCGGAAGATGGGATGTCGTATGTGCAGACACCGAATAAATATTTGGGCTGGGTGAGAAGTCGCTCTCTGCAATTTAAGACTGAAGCTGAAATTGATGCGTGGAAGAAGTCGGAACGCATCGTGGTCACGAAACTGGAGTCTTCGGTATATGCAACGCCAAAGGTCGACAATCAACAAATCGTTTCAGATCTGCTATTGGGAAATATTCTGGAGAAAAAAGGCGAAAAAGGGAAATTCGTAAAAGTTTCAACACCAGATGGCCGAATCGGTTATGTACTAAAGAAAGATGTAGAATCGCTTGACCATTGGGCTCAACAAAAATATGATTTCACAAAGATTGCCAACAATGCTAGGCAGATGATGGGACGTCCATATTTCTGGGGCGGAATGTCGACAAAGATGGCAGACTGCTCAGGTTTTGTTGGTACGATGTACTTCTCGAACGGCATTATTCTGCCTCGCGACGCTTCGCAGCAGGCTCTGGTTGGCAAAAAGATAAAATGTGAGAACTGGCGAACTGATGCTGAACCAGGCGATTTGATTTTCATTGGCACAAAATCTGGTAAGGTAACCCATGTAGCTCTGTATTTGGGTGATGGACAGTTTATCCACTCCTCCGTGCTTGTGCGCGTTAACAGCATGAATCCAGAAGATGACAACTTCCTGGATTATGAGTATTTGTCGATGTCGCGCATAAATGGCCAAATAGACACTAACGGCATCGCCTCGGTGAAAAATCACCCATGGTATTTTTGACAAGTCTAACTAAACAAATAAATATTGATTATGGATCGTAGGAATTTTCTTAAAGGAACGGCATTGGGCCTCGTTGCTCTTTCTGCTCCAATCTCAATATCCGGAAAGTCAAAGAAGGCCGGCAAATCTGGCCGACTGAAATTGTCGTTCAAGGCAAACGAACTTACATTGCGCCACGCCTTCAATCTTGCCCGCTATAGCCGCACAACTACACCCGATGTGCTGGTGCAGTTGGAATATGACGGCATAGTCGGTTACGGTGAAGCATCGATGCCGCCATATTTGGGTGAATCAATCGAGTCGGTAACAACGTTCTTGAGCAATCTGGACATGTCGCAGTTTACCGACCCATTTAGAATTGAAGATATTTTGAGTTATGTAGATAGCACTGCGCCCAACAACAGGGCAGCGAAGGCATCTGTAGACATTGCGCTCCACGATTTGCTTGGTAAGATAATGGGTCAGCCATGGTATAAGATCTGGGGCCTTAACCCAGACAATACGCCAAATACATCATTCACCATCGGAATTGACAAGGCAGACGTTGTTCGCCAGAAAGTAGATGAAGCTGCTCCATATAAGGTTCTAAAGGTGAAAATGGGATTGGATAACGACAAAGAATTGGTCGAAATCATTCGTTCGAAAACCGATAAACCTCTCTGCGTTGACGCCAACCAAGGCTGGAACGACAAAGAGAAAGCATTGGAGATGTGCCATTGGCTGAAGGAAAGAGGCTGTATGTTTGTGGAACAGCCATTCGACAAGACAATGATTGACGAAACGGCTTGGTTGCGTGAACGCAGTCCATTGCCAAT
>CAVAOU010000393.1:0-2050 GCA_963590085.1 Senegalimassilia sp.
GGGCGCATCGTCGACAAGAGCGAGGATGCCGAGGAGCAGGAGATTGAGTTCGTGCCGGCGTGGATAGACTACACCGACGATGAGCACGGCCGGTGCCTCTTCCTGTCGTTCTCTGGCTCCGACAGCAACGACTCGTCCGACCTCACTCTGGCGGGAAGCATCGACGGGTATAAGCAGAAGGTCGACGGCACGTTCTATCAGCCGTTCTCCGTGCAGATGCTCGAGGCCGGCGAGGCAGAAGAGACGGCGGAGTACTACGACAAGATCTATCTCGCCTGGTGGGACGGAGCCGCTCCCTACGAGGGCAAACTGCCGTTTCCCTACGTCGATTCCGTCATTGTAAACGATGACTGGAGCGGCTACTGGATGCCCCACTGCAACCTCCGCATCAACGACCGGCGCTCCTCGGTCAACCGCACCTACACAGCCATCGACCCAAAGAAGAAGACCACATTCAAGTTCCTCGCCGACGAGATGCCCAACGTCCGCTCCGTTTTCCTCATCCGCGGCAAGCGCTACATCTGCGAAAAAATAACTGCGACCTTCACCGAATCCGGAATGTCGCAGTTACTCAAAGGCACTTTCTACCAACTCGCAGAATAAAACCTTGCACGCACTATGGAACGAAAACAAGAACGCAGTTCAGAACGCACATCTCCCCTATCCATTCGTTGGAGCATAGCCTCCTTCGTAGCCATAAAGCACCCAATTCAGAACGCGTCGGTTGGCCTCATCAATCTTGCGGTCGTCAAACTCGATATAAATGTCGGTTACGGTACGTCCGCTATGACCAAGGGCAGCAGCAATGGTTTCCTTTGGAATGTCGAGGCTCGCCGCTATCGTAGCCCATGAGTGGCGCGCCCAATAGGTAGTGAACGAATCAATGTCGACCACTCCCCTATCCACAAGCCGCTGCCGGATTGCCTTCAATCCCTTCGATGCGGTCATGTAAAAGCACCTGTAATTCTTGCTGTGGTCGATATAGTTCAAAATATGAATATCGCCCCGATATTTCGCTATAATTTCCTCCATTTCTGGCTCCAACTTGATGGAATAGCGCTTGTGGGTCTTTGCTCGAACGTACTCTATTCGCCCATTTCGGATAGTGGTAAGGTTGCAAAGGTCCACAAAATTTATGCCCATCAGCATAAACGTGAGTTTGAAAAGGTCACGGTATTTCTCCATCCACGGATCGAGTACGTCGGCATTGAAAATGGCGCGCAGGGTGTCGACCTTGAAATTGCGCTTGCGGGTAGGCTCATTCTTGATTTTGAAGCGCCGAAACGGATAGTTGTTGGTCACTTCAATGTCGATGGCATAGTTGAACACCGCACGCAAATTGCGCATGTGGATGGCGCGTGCATTTGCCGAAGGCGCAGTGACGGCAAGGAAATCATCGAAGCGATAGAGCCATTCCACGTTGATTTGCTCAAACAATAGGCGTTTTGCCTCACTACCCCAGAATGCACGCACCTTCTTCTCCGTAGCCTCGTAGAGTTTGCGAGTCTGCCCCTTCTTGTGCTCCAAGAATCGGGCAAATACGCCAAGGACAGTGTTGTTATCGTACCGCATCTTGTCGGAGTTTTTCATCTCCACAATCATGTCACGAATTTCAATCGCAGTCAGATTGTCAAGGAAAACTTTGCCCTGCAGTTCAGATAGCAGCACCCTATACTCTGCCATCCGCTTCCCAATTTCTTCATTGATGGTTTTGTGGCGCGGATTGGTTTTGTTCACCTTTGATTTCGCCGTATCCCATTCTTCCGGATTTAGGCTTAAATCCAATGGGATGTAAACAGTCTTTGTTCGGTGACACACTGCTACCTTAAAAGGAGCCTCTTTCGTTTTTTTGCTAACATGAGTAGCATCAAAAAACAACTTTAATGTTGCCATAATTTTAAGTCCGAACCCCAATTTCAAAGTTTTTTCAAAGTTTTTTGCACCATATTGCTATCTATCAATGTTTTAAGCCAAAAAATTTTCAAAGTTTTTTCAAAGTTTTTGTCGGCAAGGATAGCAAAAAACAGGCGAAAAATCGGCAAAAATCGTA
>CAVAOU010000394.1:0-2045 GCA_963590085.1 Senegalimassilia sp.
ATTGTATCCATTGTTGTTGGTCATTCGCCCGTAAAGATACAAAAATGGGGAAACTTTTAAGCAAGTTTCCCCGTCAGAAATTTTGTCGTGATTATTTTACGTAAACCTTGACTGATTCATCCTTACATCTTATAATGTAAAATCCGTTGGCCAATTTTATGTTCTTGCCGTTGCCTGAATAAATCTTGGCGCCCGTGATGCTGAATATGTCGATGGGGGAGTCGTTGCTTGCGGAAACAAGTCCGTTATTGCAATCTATTTCGAAATACTTTGCTGTTGGCGTGCTCACGGCAGACGTTTCCCCATCTTTCATTTCGATGAATGTCATATTGGAGAAAGTCCATTTTTCAGCATATGCTTCTGATGTGCCATAGGGAACTTTTACGGTAGCGTAATAGCCGTTTGTGAATGAATATGTGGAAACCTTGGGCGGTTCCTTTGTGTCAATGCTAATGGAAACGTTTGTTGATATGTTATTGAATGCAGAATCCCGAATTTCAAGAATATTGCTTCCCATTGAGATGTTGCTTAGATTGGCGCAACCATAGAATGTATAAGGATATACGTTCGTGATTGAATTTGGCAAAGTAATTTCAGTTAGTTCGCTTCCGATAAATGCGGCTGCGCCAATTTCTGTCACGCCGCTTGGTATCTCAATCTTCTTTATTTTCGATTCGCGAAAAGCGTTCGGCCAAATTGTTGTAATGCTTGATGGCAATGTCAGACCTACGATATATTGGGCATAGTCAGGATCTGCATCGCGAAACAAAGCACAGTCGGAGTTTGCGGTGCCAGCGGTATCAAACATATCTGGATCGGCACTTTTGGCGTCTTGTTTAGCCCCGATGATAGTCACGGTATAGCTGTCGCCGTATTCGTCTTTGACTGTTTCTGGGATTACGATGTCTGCATCATAGTTAAGCAAATCAATTTTTGTTAATCTTGCGGTTTGGGTTGACCAAGATGTTACAAACTCCAATTTGTATTTCTTGTTTGCGTCTATTGTGGTTATTGATGCCGTCTCCACTGCTTTCAGCGGTTGGGAGAGTAATGATGCGGATGCAAGCAAGGTCAATGTTAAAAGTTTCTTCATTTTGTCCTGCATTATTAGTTTGTAAAATTATTAGGTTACGTTATTTATAAAACAAGGTCAATTAGGCCACTTGTGCCTTATTGACCTTGTGTGTCTTAAGCGTTAATTTTATTTCACCCTCAGTACCTTGCCGGCATTGATTCTGCTTTTTTTGCTCAATCCGTTTAGTTTGCAGAGGTTGTCAATGGTTGTGCCGTGAGCGCTTGCAATTGATGACAGCGTGTCACCTTTCTTCACACGGTATGTCTCGCGAGAGCCATCCGTGTAGGCATTCTCCTGTTTGCTTGCCTTCTCTGCATAAGCCACACTGCTGCTCGGCGCATAGTTGCGCGCTTGAGTGTACGTGCCCTTGTTGAAGGTGTAGGTATCGGTGTGGGTTGTCTGGTTGGCAAAGTCGAAGATTGCGCAAGGGTTAATTGCATAGCCCATAAAACGAGTCTCGAAATGCAAGTGAGGACCAGTGCTGCGGCCGGTGCTGCCACCAAGTGCGATAGGGTCGCCGACCTTTACTTCTTGATTAGGCTTCACGAGAAAGCGGGAGAGGTGGCCGTAAACAGTTTCCAAACCGTTGGCGTGACGAAGAATCACATAGTATCCATATCCGCCGCGCTCGAAACGGGTCAAGCGAACCTTGCCAGCAAATGCCGCGCGTACAGTGTCGCCGACGTTGAGCTTTAGGTCGACGCCTTTGTGTTGGCGTTTGAAACGTGGGCGATAGCCGTAAGGCGATGTGATGAATCCAGGCACAGGCATTGCATAGTCGGAAACGTCAATGCGCACGTTGTTTGGTACAACTTGATGTGCATACGGGTTAACGAGACTGCTGTTCCAGCCTTCGGTGTAGATATCGATTTCCGGCTCTTGTTCATCTTTCAAGAGCTCGTCCATAAATTCTTGTGTTTCCTTAACCTTGATTTGATCGCTAACGTCACGTTGGGATGCTATCAGGTTT
>CAVAOU010000395.1:0-2039 GCA_963590085.1 Senegalimassilia sp.
GTGCTATACGGCGCGTACTGCCTTTTGCCAGCATGAGCAGTCAGTTGGTTCGTTTCCGTCTTAGTGCCGGCACACTCGAATTGTCGTCAGAGGACATTGATTTCGCTACCAGTGCGAAAGAGACGCTCATTTGTGACTATGCAGGTCAAAACATGCAGATTGGTTTCAGGGGAGATTTCCTGCTCGAAATTCTCAATGCAATGGATACCGAGGACATAAAGCTGCTGCTTGGCGACCCAAGCCGTGCAGGTGTGGTCATTCCTGCTCAGAAATCAGAGGATACGGATGTTCTGATGTTGATTATGCCCTTGTTGCTGAACGACTAAAACAAAACGATGAAGCTTAATCTTAAGAAGCCCTTAGTCGTCTTTGATCTGGAGGCGACAGGGCTTGATTTGGTTCGCGACCGAATCATACAAATTTCATATATTAAAATATCGCCCAACGGAGAAGAGAAACGCAGAAGCATTTATGTAAATCCAGGTATGCCCATAAACACGTTGGTTCAAGAACTCACAGGTATAACGAACGAGCGAGTACAGAACGAAAAATCATTCAAAGAGATTGCCAAAGATCTTGCTGCTGATTTTACGGGATGCGATTTCGCTGGTTTCAATTCCAATCGTTTTGATGTACCATTGCTTTCCGAAGAGTTTTCTCGGGCAGGCGTAGATTTCGACTTTACCAAATGCAGGCTCATCGACGCACAGACCATTTTCCATAAACGCGAGCCACGCAACTTGGCAGCTGCCTATCGGTTCTATACAGGGCATAAAATGGAAGAAGACTTTGTGGCTCATCGTGCTGACCAAGATGCTGAGGCTACTTATAGGGTACTGATGGGTCAACTTGACAAGTATTCGCCAGAGATTGTGGAAGAACCCAGTATGGCTTTAACCAACGACATGGATGTGCTTGCTGCTGAATCGAAAATGAACGACAATGTCGACTTTGCCGGACGCATGGTGTGGCAGAACATGAAGGACAAAGAAGGAAACGTCATCACAGACAAAGACGGAACCCCCAAAAGGCAGGAAATCTTCAACTTTGGAAAATACAAAGGTTGGGTTGTGACAGATGTGTTGCACCGTGACCCGCACTATTTTGATTGGATTATGTCCAACGATTTTACGCTTAACACAAAACAAACGCTAACGCGTATAAAGTTGCGTGAGGCAAAACTAAATATGAACAGCGTAAACACCGCCGGAAAATAGCACTTTACCTTTTCCACAATAAGCTTATGCGCCATATCTTCATTGTTATCCTATGCTTGTTGGCTACCCATACCAGTGGTCAAGAGCTGAATGCGAAGATAACCATCAACCACAATCAAATACAAGGAACCGATGCCTCTGTATTCGACAATTTGCAACAAACAATAGAACAATTTGTCAACGAGAGGCAATGGACTAACTTGCAATTCCAAAAAAACGAGCGAATTGACTGTAACTTCAATATTACCGTCACCAAGTATGATCAGTCATCAGGACTTTTCACTTGCAAAGCGCTCATACAAGCCAACCGCCCTGTTTACAACGCTTCATATACCACGACCTTATATAATAATACAGACAATAACTTCAATTTCAAGTTTGCTCAATTCGACCAACTCGATTTTAATGAAGAAACCATCGACAACCAATTGACTGCACTCTTCGCCTACTATGCGTTCTTGTTAATAGGTATAGATCTCGACAGTTTTTCACCCATGGGAGGAGAAGATGTTCTGCAACGTTGTATGAATCTTACAAATAATGCGCAGAACTTGGAATTCACAGGTTGGAAATCGTTTGACAATGACCGCAACCGGTTCGCTATAATCAATGATTATCTAGATGGTGGAATGAAACCTTTCAGACAGTTACAATACGATTACTATCGTAAAGGACTTGATGAAATGGCAAACAATGTGGAAAGAGGAAGAACGGAAATCACAACAACGATAGAGAACAACCTTAAAAAATGTCATGAGGATAAGCCTATGAGCCAATGGCCGGCCATTTGGACCGATTATAAACGCGACGAACTGGCTAACA
>CAVAOU010000396.1:0-2038 GCA_963590085.1 Senegalimassilia sp.
CTTCAAGTACTGCAGCCGCAAGAGCGGAGGCGCTACGCAGATACCTTTTACCGACGCATTGAACAACGGACTGATAAAATAGATTTCTAAAAAAAATCATCATACACAATGAAAAAACTAATGTTCTTAACGTTGGCAATGGCTGCAATGCTCTGCTCTTGCCACTCATCGAAGACTGCCGAAACGAAGCAGGCCGATGCCGTTACCGCTGCCACTCAAGTGGCTGAAATCCCTTACACTGTGGCTAACCGCTACTTTGTGCGCAACGACGTGAAGAAGTTGCCTAACGGAAAAATCTCTTCGCAGAAGGATTTTGAGGCTAACTTCGGCATGGCTACCGTGATGGGCGACGACGGAAAGCCTACGGAGATTGATTTCGCAAAGCAGTATGTAATTGCAGTGAGCAAGCCTAACACAAACAAGGATACTGAAATCGTGCCTGTAAGCCTCAAGAGCGACGGCGACGGCGGCCTGGTGTTCACCTACCGCCTCAAGGAAGGTGCTACCCGTTCCTACAGCATCCTGCCTTCGCTGGTAGTGATTGTCGACAAGAAGTACAAAGGACACGTCTCGCTCAACGAGGTCAAAGAATAGTAAATAATTTTCTCATAATCAAATGACAAGCGCGACAGCCATGCTGTCGCGCTTGTCCGTTTTGGTAGCTCCGCCGAGAATCGAACTCGGATCTAAAGTTTAGGAAACTTCTATTCTATCCGTTGAACTACAGAGCCATCCTATTTTTGCGTATGCAAAATTACAAAAAAATTGCGTTCTGCAAAATGCTGCCGTGGGCTATCGCTCGATTGTGGCCTTGAGGCCGCTTTCGGCAATCAGGGCGTTGATGTCGGCCTCCGTGCGGTTGAATGGTCCGGAGTGCTCGAGTTTGAGCGACGACATTGCCGCCGCAAAGCATCCCGCTTCGGCTATCGACGCGCCGCAGGCACGCTTGTAGAGGTAGCCGGTGGAGTAGGTGTCGCCGCAGCCTGTGGCGTCGACCACTTCGCGCGTAGGGAATGCCGGCACGATGGTGAATTCCTTGCCGTCGTAGATTACTGAGCCGTAACTGCCGAGGGTGATGCACACTTCCTTCACTCCCCATCCGGCGAGCGTGAGCGCGGCGGCCTTCACGTCGGAGTGGCCCGTGAGCGCCTCAATCTCAAACTCGTTGACCTTGAGGATGTCCACGTAGCGCAGGTAGTCGCACTTGTTTTTCCAGTCGATGGAATATACCTTTTCGCCCCTCACTTCGCGCAGGTAGCCCTGTGCGTCGACCGACAGGATGCCCTTCTTGGAGAGCATCTCAAACACGTCGATGGAGAAGTCGTCGGCAAGCAGCGAGCCGAGGTGATAGATGTCGGCCTCGATGTTGCTCAGCGACTGCGCCGTGAACGGGTCGGCCTTCGCCAGCACGCGCTGCGTGCGGCTGTTCTGGTTTTCGCCGTATTTGTTCTCGAAAAACACGGTGTGGCGCGTTGGCAGCACCACCACGTCGACACCGAGGGCGCGGATGTCGTCGACCGACTTCATCTCGCTTTCCGCTACGGCCGTAACCAACTGAAAGTTGGCGTTCGGGTTGATGCTGTTGATACCGTGGGCAAAGTAGAACGAAGTGCCGCCAGGCATCTCCACTTCAGTCTTGGGGGTAATGATTTTGTCGAGCGTAATGTGCCCGATGCAACATATTTTTTTCATTGAATGTTCGGTAATTGAAATTCTGCAAGTTGCAAAGATAGTCAAAATTTTTGAGCCATCGGCTTTATGTGGCTGTACTTCTTTTCAGCTTTTCAAGATCTTCCAGCAATAGGTACACTTTGGTAGACGGGTTTGAAAACTCGTCAAGTTTCTTTGCCCGATTGATTGCGGTTGACATATTCGACATTAGATATTGTTTTTCCTCCATCCCGAGCGCACCTTTCTTGTATTGTTTCGCGAAAGAAGAAAGCCGTTTGACGCATTCTGCACTTGTCAGCGGGCTGGTTTGGTCTGTGTGGTGCAGCAGAAGCCATAGTTCGAAACATGGGTTTGTACACAACAGAAC
>CAVAOU010000397.1:0-2030 GCA_963590085.1 Senegalimassilia sp.
TCCAGCCACTCATCGTTGTAGGCTTCGAAAATCTTGCACCGGGCATGGCTCTTGATGTAGTCATCATCCAATTCGTAGACGTTTAGCCACTGAGGTAGACCCAAGTTGACAACTCTTGTTGCCCAGTCGGTGGCCTGCTTGCGGATGTCTGTGACATAGAATCCCTTACCGAAATCGAGATTGTCTCGTCCGATATGGCATAATGGAGAATCCACTATGAGGGTTGCGCCATGAAATACTTTTCTCATAGTTCAGCTGTTTCTTTAGTTTGTTGCTTCAAGCCGATGGAGCGCTTGCAGCAGGGCGGTGGCCACATACTCTTTGCTTTGTGTGTGCAGAGCGTCGAGTCTTGTGGTCAGACCATGAATCAGCCCAGCCTTTTTCATTCGGCTGTACATTTCCTGGCGGCTGCAGCCTTCTGCTTGTGCCGTTATGTCAACGCACATGGCAGCAAATGCCAAAGCCTGTTGGGTTTCTTCGGTACTCATAATTCCCTTGCTTTAAATGACATCGTAACAAAGATAAGAAGTTGTGCTGAAAAAACGAATATTTTTTGGCAATATTGCCACTTTTTTGTCGGAGGGTGCAGATGCGGGGTGGGGATGTGGGGACGAAAAAAGCGCGGCAGGGATGCCGCGCTTTCGTATTTGGGATGGCGAGTGCCGTTAGAGCACTACTTTTGTTGCTTTGCCTTCAACAACCACTACATAGACGCCGTGGCTGAGGCTCGCTGCTTCGGTGCCTGCATAAACCTTCTGGCCGGCAACGGTGTAGACTGCAAACTGCTTGCCGTCTGCCACACGGATTGTGCCGTTGCATGCAATCACCTTCGCGCCTTCGCCCTCGATGGCTTTGACGCCCGATGTTTCACCCTTGCCAGGAGTGAAGTACATCACCTTGAGTTCGGAGTTGCCCTTGCCGTTCTTCAGCACGAAGTTGCAGTGGAACGCCTGTTGTTTGGACCGGTCGGAAATCATCTTGGTTGTGGTAGTCGTAAACACGTTGGCCACATTCTGAGCGAATAATGGAGAATCGACGTCGTGGAGGATGAACTGCGAGTTGTCGATGAGGTCGCCGTCGCTTTCCACCGTCACTGTTGCAGAGATGGTGTTGTCGGCATTGACCGCGAGCAGGATGTTGCCGTTAGGGGCAAATGTGTTGCTCTCATTATGCTTAGTCCAGTCTTCCGAAGTGAAATAGATGCGGGTGTAGAGCACATCGAGTTCCTTCTCCGATGCAGTAGTAAACTGGAGCGTCTTTTCTGTGCTCGTGTTGCCTGCTGCGTCGTAGGCTATGAGCGTGAGGTTGTAGGTCGTCGATGCCTTGAGGCCGGTCACTGAGATAGTTTGGTCTATGCCGTTGGCTGATACATAACGCTTTGTCGTGGTCGGGAAATCGTTGTCGCCGGTGATCTTCACGGTGACAGTTCCCGAATCATCGGTCAGGTTGACAATGACGTCGGCCGAGCGGTCGGTGATGTTCTGAGCCAAAGGGCCTGAGTTCCATGTCGGGGCCTCTGTGTCGTCGGTAACAGGGTCGCCTGAGCGTCCAACGTAGTATCCATTCTCGATTATAGTGCGCGACGCGCTTCCTGATGCATTATAGATGCGGAAGAACAATTGTCCGAATACTTGGAGTTGGGTCAGTGTCTGACCATCGGAGAGCTGGTCGCTCACACGGATGGTGTATTCGTTGGCGTTGCCAGTAGCGGCCATCGGGCTGTTTATGGTGACGTTAATATCCTGGATGTATGCGCAGAAGTTTAGCGTTGCGCCTTCAGGCAGCGCTTCTCCCAGTGTGGCAGTGATGATAACGTCATAGTCGTCGGTGGTTTCTGCCTTATAGGAGATTTTCGGCGTTATCTTGTTGCCGGCGGCGTCGGTTGCTATTTCTTCGTATTCCGATGGGTAGATGATGTCGTAGTACGTAGCAATGACCGTTTCCGTCTCTGTGGTAAATTGCAGCGTCTTCGCCTCGCTCTTGTTGCCGGCAGCGTCTACCGCACGCACGTAATAGGTGTAGTCCGTGGC
>CAVAOU010000398.1:0-2025 GCA_963590085.1 Senegalimassilia sp.
GTGGTGCTGTTCCCCTTGGGTGTGTTCCTTACCTATAAGGCGGTCAACGACTCGGCGGTGTTCAATCCCGATGCCTATCTGGCTTTCTTCCGCCGCATTGTCGGCAAGCAGGAGTTGCGCAAGGTGGAGATGAAGGAGTTTGCCATCGAGGACGTGGTCGACGCGGATGCGTTGCAGCGGCTTGCGGAGTTGAAGGCGGAGGCGGAAACCTTCCTCGCCCACAACCGTCGTCGGCAACGCTATGTCGCCTACTGGAGCCGTGGCTTCAACTGCGAAAAGTTGACCGATTTGTCAGCCCATCTCGAGCGGCTTGTTGAATATCTGTCAAACTCCAAGAATTCTCTTGTGATTCTGAAACTGATGGACTATCCTGTGATTAAGTTCAACAAGTTGGTTCAGCCGTCGCTCTACAAGGGTTTGTCACGCGCGTTGATGATATGCGTGCCGCTGGGCGCCGTGGCCTATTATTTAGGAATTAAGCAACAGAAGCGCTTGCGCCGCGACTTGCAGAAAGTGGTTACGGTGAGCGACGAGATGATGCACATTATAAATGAAAATTTAGTGAGAGATGAACAATACAATTAAACTTGACAGCATCGAAGATGCCATCGCGGACTTCAAACAGGGCAAGTTCGTGATTGTCGTGGACGACGAAGACCGAGAGAATGAAGGCGACCTTATCATCGCCGCTGAAATGATAACTCCCGAGAAGGTCAACTTTATGTTGAAGCATGCTCGTGGTGTGCTTTGCGCGCCGATTACTCTGTCGCGCTGCAAAGAACTGGATTTAGATGTGCAGGTGTCCGACAACACTTCTATGCTCGGCACTCCGTTTACCGTCACTGTCGACTTGCTCGAGGGATGCACCACCGGCGTTTCTGCCCACGACCGCGCAGCCACTATCCGCGCGCTTGCCGATCCTAACGCTAAGCCTGCCGACTTTGGCCGCCCGGGTCACATCAATCCGCTCTATGCGCAGGACAAGGGTGTGCTCCGCCGCACTGGCCACACTGAGGCTGCCGTCGACTTGGCTCGCCTTGCCGGACTTTATCCTGCAGGCGCCCTGATGGAAATCATGAACGACGACGGCACGATGGCGCGTCTGCCTGAATTGCGCAAAATGGCCGACGAGTTCGGCTTGAAACTCATCTCAATCAACGATCTCGTGGCTTACCGCCTGAAGGAGGAATCGATTGTAGAGAAAGGCGAGGAAGTGGACATGCCTACAAAATATGGCCATTTCCATCTCATCCCGTTCCTTCAGAAGTCAAACGGCTTGGAGCATATGGCTCTTGTGAAGGGTGAATGGAAGAAGGACGAGCCGATACTTGTGCGCGTACATTCGTCGTGTGCCACAGGCGACATCCTTGGCTCTTACCGCTGCGATTGCGGCGCTCAACTCCACAAGGCTATGGAGATGATTGAGAAGGAGGGCAAGGGCGTAGTCGTATACCTTAATCAGGAAGGTCGCGGCATCGGCTTGATGAACAAGATGCGCGCCTACAAACTGCAGGAAAACGGTATGGATACGGTTGAGGCAAACCTCTGCCTTGGCTTCAAGGCCGACGAGCGCGACTATGGCGTTGGCGCAAGCATTCTCCACGAACTTGGCGTATCGAAGATGCGTTTGCTCACCAACAATCCGCAGAAACGTATCGGCCTCACCGGCTACGGCCTCACCATTGAGGAAAACGTGCCGCTGGAAATAGAGCCTAACGAATACAACCGCTTCTATCTCCACACCAAGAAGGACCGCATGGGTCACGACTTGCACAAAGTAGACTAGAAAGCGCCCGCTACATAACATAACCGCCCGACTTTGGCATAAGCAAAGTCGGGCGGTTGCTGTTTCCTCTCCGCCGTTCAGTGCGATATTTTCCTATCAGCGAGGTGATACACAGCTAAACAGTGCGTTGAGATGCCTGTCAGCGGGGGTGCGCGCTCCGTCGGAGCGCCGTATTGATAACCACAGGCTTCAGCCTGGGGCGGCTGATAACCGACTAACTTGCGCCCTGTAAGTGGCGC
>CAVAOU010000399.1:0-2017 GCA_963590085.1 Senegalimassilia sp.
GACCTACACCGTCTATCGTGCAAAGGCTGTTATTTCAGCGATGTCCGACAACATTAGAGAAAACAAATACGATGATTTTTGCTCAATGCTTCAGCAAAAATATCCTTACGATAAATTTGAGGAAGACGAACAGGATGGCTATCCTAATTTTTCCATATACGTTACAGATGACTCTGGCTCCAATCCAATAGGTTTTATTGGTGTATATCAAAGTAAAGTAGATTATATCTACTCATCATTTATAGATGAATGGCGAATTCATATTGACTACGTCGACTATCTGAATGACGAAGCCAACGACAACAGCAAGATGGAAGATTTATAACAATCGCCCTTTTGAGCGGTGAGATTCAAGGACGGCAGGGTATTGATTCGGGAGAAAAAATATTTTGCCGTTTTTATTTGTTTATCAAAAAAGGATGGTTTACCTTTGTCATAGTTAAAAACATAATAGTTGACTGTAGAGGGGTCTCGATCATTCGCTGGTAGAGATTCTCTTTTTATTTTACTAATTTAAAAAACAATTTTCGATATGGCAATTACCTACATGACCAAGGATGGTTACGACAAAAAAATGAAGGAAATCGCTTACCTTGAGAGCGTTGAGCGTCCTCGCATTTCTGCCGCCATCGCTGAGGCTCGCGATAAAGGCGACCTTTCGGAGAATTCCGAATACGATGCCGCGAAGGAAGCGCAAGGTATGCTCGAAATGAAAATTTCCCAACTCAAGGACTTGCTTGCAAGCGCCCGCATTATCGACGAGGCTAAACTCAACACCGAAGAGGTGCAAATCATGAACACCGTGACCATTAAAAACACCAAGAACGGCGCAACGATGGCCTACACTATTGTTGCCGACTCAGAGGCAAACCTAAGGGAGAAGAAAATTGCATCAAGCACACCTATTGCCAAGGGCTTGCTCGGCAAGAAGGTTGGCGACGTGGTTGAAATCAAGGTGCCTCAGGGTGTTATGACTTTTGAAATCGTAAAAATCGAGATATTATAATGGCTACTATTTTCAGTAAAATCATCGCTGGAGAAATCCCATGCTACAAGGTGGCAGAGGACGAGAAGAACTTTGCATTTCTCGACATCAATCCAGTGAACAAGGGACACGTGCTGTGTGTGCCTAAAACGGAGAACGACTATATCTTCAACCTCTCGGACGAAGACTACCAATCGTTGACAATGTTTGCGCGCAGAGTGGCAAAAGCCATCGACAAGGCATTGCTGTGCAAGCGTGTAGGTGTGGCTGTGATTGGCCTTGAAGTACCTCATGCCCACATCCACCTCATTCCAATCATTGAAGAGAAGGACATGTACTTCGACAAAGAAAAACTGACGCTGCCGGCCGAAGAAATGAAGGCTATTGCAGAAGCCATTGCAAAAGTATTTTAAAACGGAGCGGCACACAGTTGCGGCGGGCTCGATTCACAGCAATCCAGCCCGCCGCATTTTTTTTACAGCGAACCACTATCATAGTTTCTGATTTTCTAGGCGCAATTCAACCCACAAGTTTAGAGAGTTGGTTACCCACCAACACGGCAACAAGGCCGAGTGCAAGGCTCCCGAAAATATAAAGCATCATGTAGAAGTACTGACCATCTTTCATCAGCGACACCCCTTCGCTCATAAATGTAGAAAAGGTGGTGAATCCACCGCAGAAGCCAGTAGTGAGTAAAAGTTTGGTTGATGGCGACATCAATCCGTTGCCATCCCATTCGAGCCCAGAAAGAAAGCCAATGATGAGACATCCCAGTACGTTCACAGCCATAGTCCCGAAGGGAAAGGCAATGAGACAGCAAGACTGCACCATCTTTGATACAATATATCTCAACCCTCCGCCAAAGAAACTTCCAACGCAAACCAGCAACAATTCCTTCATCTTCTCAGCTAATCGATAGTACTCATGTCGAGAATTTACGCCTCTTTGACTTCCTGCAAGTCGATGAGGCCTTTGCCATGCTCGTCCAGTTCAACTGCAAGGGCAATGACCTGTCGCTTGTCGGCCTTGAAT
>CAVAOU010000400.1:0-2014 GCA_963590085.1 Senegalimassilia sp.
ACCTATGCCTACGCATTCAACCCTCCTTCGAAATACAACTCTACCGACGGAGTTACCACCCTTGAGGCATCAGACGACGCAGCAATTGCAGCCTGGGGCGACAAGTTCCGCACGCCAACGGTTGCCGACTTCGAGGAACTTATAACCAACTGCACCTGGACATGGCAAAATAACTATTACGGCACAAAAGGCTACCTCGTTGAAGGTCCTAACGGCAACACAATCTTCCTCCGCGCAGGCGGCATACGAAACAACGACATCATTGCCGGCCTCGACAATAGCGGCAGTTATTGGGCGAACACTATTGCGAGCGACGTAGACAATGCCAACCGCCTCTATTTCAACAAAGACGACAACACGAGCATAGCCGCTGGAACCACCTACCGCTTCTACGGCACAGCCGTGCGAGCCGTCACCGACAAGCCAACAAAATAACCGGTTTAAATTTTCAGAGTAAAATAAAGCGGGCGAATCCGATGGGATTCGCCCGCTTCTGTATATTGACAAATTCAATGCTCCCGATTAGTTGCGGTCGCCACGATTGCCACCGCGGTTGCCACCACGACGGTCGTCGCGATGTCCGCCACGACGATCACGGTCGCCGCCACGACGATCGCCGTCGCGACGTGGGCGTGATGGACGCTCTGGCTCTACGTAGCCTTCAGGCTTTGGCAGAAGGGCACGCATTGACAAGCGGAACTTGCCAGTCTTCTTGTCAATCTCGATGAGTTTTACAGTCACCTCATCACCTTCGTGAAGGCCAGTGTCCTCCATCTTCTCGAAACGCTCCCATGCGATTTCAGAGATGTGAAGCAAGCCGTCGCGGTTAGGCATGAACTGAACGAACGCACCGAAGTCCATAATCGAAACAACCTTACCAGTGTAGGTCTCGCCCTCTTCAGGCTGCGCTACGATACCCTTGATGAGTTCCATAGCCTTGTCGATTGAGTCCTTGTTTGGAGCAGCAACCTCGATATTGCCGTGGTCGCCTTCTTCCTCGATAGTGACGATGGCGCCCGACTGTTCCTGGATGCCTTGGATAATCTTTCCGCCCGGGCCAATGACAGCACCGATAAATTCCTTCGGAATAACCAAAGTTTCGATGCGTGGCACGTGAGGCTTGTAGTCTTCGCGTGGAGCAGGGATTGTTTCGTTGATGATGCCGAGGATGTGCAGGCGGCCTTCGCGGGCCTGATTGAGGGCTTTCTCAAGGATTTCGTAAGAAAGTCCGTCGCACTTGATATCCATCTGAGTAGCAGTGATACCGTCCTTCGTACCGGTCACCTTGAAGTCCATGTCGCCGAGGTGGTCCTCATCGCCAAGGATGTCGGAAAGGATTGCATATTTAGGACTGTCGTAGTCAGTGATAAGACCCATAGCGATACCAGCAACCGGCTTCTTCATCTTCACACCGGCGTCGAGCAATGCGAGCGTACCGGCGCAGACTGTTGCCATCGACGACGAGCCGTTGGACTCGAGAATGTCGGAAACGATGCGGCAGGTGTATGGGAAGTTGTCAGGGAACATACGCTTGAGGGCGCGGTGAGCCAAGTTGCCGTGACCAATTTCACGACGTCCTACACCACGTTGAGCCTTAGCCTCGCCTGTTGAGAATGGAGGGAAGTTGTAGTGGAGGAGGAAGCGCTCTTTGCCCTGGTTGAGCACGTCGTCGAGAATCTTCTCGTCGAGTTTTGTGCCGAGCGTACATGTAGCGAGAGCCTGTGTTTCACCACGGGTGAAGATGGCTGCTCCGTGAGGGCCTGGGAGGTAGTCAACCTCGCACCAGATAGGACGGATCTCGTTGGTCTTGCGGCCGTCGAGACGGATGCCTTCGTCGAGGATGCAACGGCGCACAGCCTCTTTCTCTACATCGTGGTAGTAGCGAGCCACGAGCGGAGCCTTTTCTTCGCGCTCCTCTTCAGGAATTGACTCGAGATAGTCTTCTTCAATCTTCTTGAATGATTCGTTGCGCCACTGCTTGTCAGCGCTGCCGGCCTTAGCCACAGCGAATGCC
>CAVAOU010000401.1:0-2013 GCA_963590085.1 Senegalimassilia sp.
ACTCCAACCTCGTCGGCAGCGTGCCCGGCAAGGCGCAGACCAACAACTCCGGCAGCGACAAACGCGAACTCTACACCATCGCACAGGCCCTCCAGAAACCCTACCACGACCTGCTTTTCACCGTCCACCGCATCATCATCCGCTTCAACGGATGGCGCGGTGTGCAACCCGTCTGCCCGTTTATGCAACTCACCACCCTCGACGAACACCAAGACGCCGTAGAGGTACGAGTTAAGAGGGACGAGGAACGAGATGCTTAAAGTTGTGTCTTCAGATTTTTACGCCAACCGCTAATCATCTTGGCAACTTCTGTAAACTGAGGCTTTAGTTCTTCAAGTATTCCTTTTGGAATATATTCCAAATCTTCCGCAATAATAAATTGATTATAAACTTCTAATAATGAACCATATGCAATTTCAAGAAAATGGATGCGTTCTCTTATCGAGGCTCGTCCGCAACCTTCAGCTATATTGGATGGAATCGAAACAGCAGCTCTGCGTATTTGGTCGCAAAGGGCATATTTTTCCGTGGATGGAAATTTATCAAGATGACGATAAATTTCGCTTACAAGTCTGCGGGATTTCTGCCAGACGTCAAGTTTCTCAAATATAAAATCTTCCATGCCAATTGTTTTTATGCAAAGTTACAATTTTTACTCGTTCCTCGTCCCTCTTAACTCGTCCCTATGATAACGATGATAATAACTAATGACACCATCCTTCGCAGATTCATTCCCAATGTGTTTGCGTCGGTAAAAGGAGAGGCACCTCTCTTCGACAAACTCTACCCGTTTCTCACCACCGCCGAGCAATGGCTCATCGCCGCATTCACGTCGCTACCGACGTTCAATACCATCTGCGGCTATGCCGACGACAACCCCACAAAGGTCGCCGTCCAGAGGCTCGTGGTCTGCGAGGCACTCCGCAACGCCGTGCCGTCGCTCGACCTTGTACTCACGCCCAACGGCTTCGGCATCGTCTCAACCACCAACCTCGCACCGGCAAGCAAGGAACGCGTGGCACGGCTCGTCGAATCTCTCCGCGACCAGCGCGACAACCTTATCGAACAACTCCTGCCGCTGCTCGTCGGCGCCAGCAAGTGGAAGTCGTCCGACCGCTACGGCTTCTTCTCCGCAACCCTTTTCCCAAACATCACCCTCGCCAACCTCTGCGGCTACACCACAGACCGCTGGGCGAAGTACCTCGAACTGCGGGAGCGCGCCATCTCTGTCGAGGCATCGCTCGCCGAGGAATACCTCTCCAACGAACTGATGGAGCGGCTGCGCGACAACGTGATATGCGATGAAGTGCCGTACTACTCCGCCGACCTTGTCGGGCGCATACGCTCGCAGGTCGTCGACGTGCTCAACGGCAACCCCATCAGCCAGCGCGCCATGATGGACATCGTCAACCGCATCAGACTCGAGCCGTCCCGCTACCCGGAATGGCATCAGTCATCCACCTCCAAACTCTTCTCTCCGCCGAAGTTCGAGAACAAAAAGGAAAACAAAGGCTTCTGGTTCTCATGACAACAATCGACCTCACATTGCCGACAGGGTGGGCAGACCTCTCGCAGAGGCAACTGCGCTACGTTTACTCGCTCATTGCCAACGGCCACACGCTTGACGAAGTCAAGGTGATGGCGCTCTTGCGGTGGAACCGCTGCAAGGTCATCGCACGCGACGGCGATGCATGGGTCTTGCTCCAGGGCAAGACTCCGTTCCGCATCAAGGCAGAACAAATCGCCGAGGCGGCGCAGAACCTCGACTGGCTGTCGGCTCTGCCGGCAATGCCTGTGCGGCTGGACCGCATAGGCCGCCGTCAAGCCGTAGCCGCCGATTTTCAGGGCGTGCCGTTTGAGTCGTTCATCATCGTGGAAAACCTCTACCAAGGCTTTCTCACCACAAGAAACGATGCCCTCCTCGACGACCTCGCCGCAGTGCTCTATCCAAACGTCAAGCGACATTTGTCCGCGGAAGAGCGGATAAATGTGTTCTACTGGGTGGCATTGCTC